>NZ_JAGQCS010000013.1 GCF_024346315.1 Cyanobium sp. ATX 6F1 | reverse complement strand
GGCTGGTCAGCCGATCAGGTGCTCAGCGCCGCAGAGATGGTGGCCCGCCTCGGTGAGCGCTGGCCCCTGGAACCCGTTGGCCGCAGCGCCCACGGCACCGCCAGCCGCTGGCGTTACCGCGATGGCGAGGCGCACGTTGCCGTGGTGGCCTCGATCAGCGCCCCCTTCTGCGGCGACTGCAACCGCCTGCGCGTCACCGCCGATGGGATCGCCTACGGCTGCCTGTTCGCCACAGGCGGCACCGATCTGAAACCCTGGCTGCGGCCCGCCCTCGATTCCACTGGCCTGGCAGGCGCCCTGGGGGGCCTGTGGGAGGCGCGCACCGATCGCTACAGCGAGGAGCGCCAGGAGCAACAACGAGTCGCGAGCAGCGCCCAAGTCGCGGCCCCACGGGCCGAGATGGCCTACCTCGGGGGTTGAGCGCTGGTGACCCTGCTGCGCTACTTCGCCAAGCTGCGCCCGGGCAAGCAGGTGCTCTGGTGCTATCTGATCTGGTACCTGGTCAGTGCCATCGCGCTGTTCGAGCCCGACCCGTTGCTGTGGCTGAACTCCCTGGGCCTCAGCGTGATCATCGGCGTGGGCCTGATGCTCAGCGTCTCCAGGGATGTCGCTTCGCCAACCGATCGCTGGCAGACCCTGCGACTGTTCCTGATGCCGTTCTGCGTGTCGAGCTTCGCGGCGCTCACCAAGGGGAAGGGCTACGTGCTGCTGATCCCCGGGCGGGGAGAGGTGCTCACCGTTTCCCTGGCCGCCTGCGGCGGATTTCTGCTGGCCTGCCGGCTGCTCAGAAATCGACTGAAGTGTGGTCCCGGCCATCGGACGCTTTTGGACGACCCCTTGACCCCGGCGGCAGTGGAGCGAACCTCTGGGAGCTGAAGCTGGTGAGCCGCCTGCTGATCGATCCCGCCATCAGTGATCGCATCCTCGGGCAGCTTGCTGTGATCGAAACCCCAGAAGCAATGGAGGCCTACCTGCTGCGGGCCCAGGGCCAGGACGACCTCAAGCGCAGGGCCAAGCGCTGCGTCGAGGCGGTCCAGGAAGCGGTCAAGCTCGTGAGCGCCAGGAGCTGGCTGCTTCAGCGGCCTTGAAGCTCGGCTGGTATTCCCCCTTGCCACCAACCTCAACAGTCCCGCAGGCCAGGTTGAAGACCAACAGAAGGCCCTTCTGCGTGGGATTATCGGCTGAATGAATGACCTGCGCGAGGGCGATCTGATCGACGAAGACGAGCTGCTGGTCTACGTCAACTTGCTCAAGAACAAGCTGCTCAAATCCAGGCTCCTCCAGCAGCAAGCCGCCAGCCAGAGGAAAGAGGAGTTCAGTGAGTCTCCCGATCTTCAGAGGGAGTTGAGCATCGCGATCACGGGCGCCCTCGACACCCACAGCGCCATGAGCACCGAGGCGCTGAATGAACCGGACTTTTGTTCGGAACTCAAGGTCATCCTGCTGAACATTGAAGAGCTGTGGGAGGGGTTGAGGAAGAAGGCTGAAGCCCGCGCAAAGCGAGCCGCTCGTGCTCGGAGTAATTCGCTTGAGGACATGCGGCTGAACAACGTTCAGCTCTTGCTTGACCGAATTCCGGACCCCGATGGAGATCTGCATGACTGGTCGGAGTTCGCCCACACGATCGACGGCTACGAGGTTGCTGGGTCTTTCGAGGCGTGTGCTGCTCTCCTCAACGACAACACCGCCACAAACTTGACGGAATTGCGCTGCGCCTTGTTCTTCTTATCGCGGCAGGATCGCCATGGGGGATATTTCGACTGCATGCCCCAGGCGCGTGAGCTGCTGCGGAGAATCCAGGAGAAGGTCAAGGCCGGCGAGTTGGAGTGAGCTCAAGAGGGCGACCCATGGCTTGAGCCCCTTACTCCCACTACCAGTGATGATTTGATCAGGTATCCCCCTTGCCCAGCACGTCGCTGATGGTCGCGACCAGTCGGGGAGGGCGGCGGTCAAGGGCATCTGATCACTGAGATCAGGATCACGCTTCGGCAGAGGTTCTTGCCGAGGGTTTCATCCTGATTACCCGTCCGCAGCAGGCAGCAGGCCTGAGATCCGGATCCCGCTGGGCCTCCTGTTGCCCGTCTCGATCGGCGACTGAACCGATACAAAACCAGACCACGATGGTCCAAGTGCTGCCAAGACAGGTTGATCCTTTCCCCAGTCCGTCCTCGATCTGTCATGGAGGTCATTAGAGAGCCATGTCAGATCGCCGACGCAGCTGGGTTCTCAGGTTCTAAGTCCATGGCAAGAACCTTCCAGCCGATCCACTCGGCCGCCGCCGAAGCAGTACCAGGCCAAGGAGTTCTGGACCACGGCCTATGCCTTCACCTCCAGAAGCGGCTACCTCAACAAGGCCCACGCCCAGCACCTGGAGGGCCAGCTGTTGCGCCTCGTCCAAGAGGCCAAGCGTTGCCGCCTGGAGAACGCCGTGGGTGGCCGCAGCATCTCCCTGGCCGAGATGGACCGAGCCGAGGCCGATGGCTTTCTCGAAGAGCTGCTGCTTTGCGGCCCGGTGCTGGGGCTGCGGATCTTCGAGCAGCCCTTGCGCCCGATCAACCAGAAGCGCAGCGATCTGCTCCTGCTCAAGGATCCCCAAGCCAGCGGGCAGGGTTTCGAGTCTCCAGGCGGCTTCGTTCAATTCCCCTTCCATGGCTGCAGCCCTGCTGCTCGCCCGCTCTGCCAACGGATCGGCGGCGGTGGTGGACCAACCGTGACGACGGAGTCGGGCCGTAGCACTGCACAGACGCAGGCCCCCGGTGAAGACGTGCTCGTCTATGAGGCCTCCGATGGCCAGATGGCCGTGGAGGTGCGCCTGGAGCAGGACATCGTCTGGCTGAGCCAGGCGCAGATGGCGGCGCTGTTCGGCTGGGAGCGCTCGGTGATCACTCGCCACGTGGGCAACGTCTTCAAGGAGAGGGAACTGCCCGAAGAAAGCAATGTGCATTTTTTGCACATTGCAGGCTCAGGCAAGCCCGTGGGCTCCTACAGCCTCGACGGTGAAGGTGCATCTGGAGCGCTTGGGCCTGACCGCGTCCTGATCAGTTCACGTTCTTCAGGGCAGCCATCGCCCTGGCTCTGGCCAGGATCTCGGGCGTGATCCCCTCCAGGTTCAGGCTTTCACGGCTTGGGCGCTGGGCTCCTTCGTCGAGTGCCTTCTGGCGCACCATGCCCTGCTCCATCTGCTCGGCGGTCAGTTCGGCGAGGTAACGCTTGGCGTGGATGGCCTCGCTATGCCCCATGGAGGAGGCCTTGAGAGAGGTGGACCAGGTGGTCATCTCTCTCGCACGGATCGCCCAGGCATGCCGGAGGTCGTAGGCCTTGCAGCGTCCCCGCCTGGCCTTGGGCTTGGTCTTGCCCGGAACAGATCTTGGTTGGTGGCTGCCGTACAGCTTCACAGGGATCTCCCTGTCCTCCCGACCGCTGTTCTTGAGCCAGTGGGCGACGATGCGCCCCAGGTCGCTGTTGTTCCAGAACTGCAGGGTCCCATCGGCAGCTTCGGCTGCCTTGACGGGGTAGCGCTTGCGCAGTTCCTTGAGCATCTTCTGGCCGTGCTGAAGGTCATCCAAGCGGAAGCGCTTCAGCCAAGCCTCGGGCAGGGCGATGGCGAATCGGTGCCCCGTCTTGGTGGCTGAATCGCCGCCGGCTTCAAAGGCGCTGATCTGCAGGAAGGTCGGATCGGAGCACTGGCCAGGAAGCTGCTCGATGTGCCAGATCTCGTGGGGCCGCAGACCGAAGGTGGCGATCATCGCCATCACCCACCCCCGCAGGGGATCGATCTGTTGCAACTGGTCCAGCCAGGCCTGGAGTTCCTCGCTCCGGGGGATGTATCGAGGAGCGGGTGTCTTCGGACGGCCGGCAGAAGCCTTGAGGCCCTCCAGCTTCTCGCGAAGCTCGGGGGTGGCGATCGAGATCCCCTTCTTGGCCAGGTAGTTGGCCATCTGGATCGTGCCGTAGAAGACGCTGGTGTTGAACGTTCGCGAGACCAGGGGCTGGCTGGAATCGGTGCGGTGCGCCAGCAGCGACGCGGGGGTGTAGAGGCAGAACTGCTCCAGCTGCTCAGCCCTTGCTTCTTGGTCGTCACTGAAGGCAACACCGAAGTAGCCCTTGTCACAGAAGCAACTGAAGGGGTTCCGGTCTCGGGCTTTCGGTCCCCCAGGTGCGATGTCGTCCTTGATCACACGGCGGATCTCCCCCCAGCTCAGGCCACGGCTGGAGAGGCCGCCCTTGGTTGAGCCATCGAGTTGACTCCAGTCGAGACCTGGGCCACCTCGTTTGAGGTCCTTGCTGGCAGCGAGAAGGACCCCTGCCAGAGCCTCCACGGCTTCATCGTCATCTGCCAGGTAGGCCTTGGCAGTGAGCGCCCGTCCGTCTCTCTTCGTCTCGTAGACGGTCAGGTACGGGCTTCCCTGGCGTTCACGCAGCCGGTAGCGGCAGCCCGCCAATCGCAAGCGCTGAATCGCCTGTTCAACAGCCCTCCGCCCGTACACCGACCGTCCGTCGCAGCTGCCCCAGTCTGCCAGGAATGTTTGTCACTCAGTGACAGAAAAGTGCGTCAACTGGTCACAACCTGCACCAACTCGCACAAGTTGAGCCGGCTGGTGGATGACTGAGAAAGGCTGTTGGAGACTGGGGTTTGCCCCAGATCTCCTGCCCTGCTTGAGATGGGTCGCCTGAGATTCGAACTCAGGACCAATCGGTTAAAAGCCGAGTGCTCTACCGCTGAGCTAGCGACCCGCCCGGATGGGCAAGAGGCAACGTATCACACGGAGAATGGGGCGATTCGAGCTCCTCTCCATGCTCACGCCGCCCTGGCCTCAGCCCAGCATTCACCCCGAGGCCTGGGTGGCCCCCAGCGCTGTCGTGCTGGGCGATGTGACCCTTGAGGCGGGGGCGAGCCTCTGGCCTCTGGCGGTGGCCCGCGGCGATCTCTGCGCCATCCATGTGGGCGCTTTCAGCAACATCCAGGACGGGGCCGTGCTCCATGGCGATCCCGGCCAACCGGTGCGCATCGGTGCCGAGGTCACCGTGGGGCACCGGGCCGTGGTCCATGGGGCCACCCTGTTGGACGGCTGCCTGGTGGGCATCGGCGCCGTGGTTCTCAACGGGGTGACCGTGGGCGAGGGGGCCCTGGTGGCGGCCGGTGCCGTGGTCACCCGCGATGTGCCGCCCCGCACCCTGGTGGCGGGAGTGCCGGCCCTGCACCGCCGGGAGATCAGCCCCGCTGACGCCGCCGAGCAACGGGCCCATGCCCGCCGCTATGCCCTGCTCGCCCAGGCCCATGCCGGCCGCAGCGCCGTCACGGGCTTCGAGAGCGGCTGAAGGATCCTTTCGCTCAGCTGCCGATTGATGCGTTTTCGATCAACGCGGCCCCCTGACCCTGGCCCGGCCCTGGAGTTTCGTAGGATCAGATCACGCTTAACCTGAAAACCATGGATGCTCGGCTGCTGCTGGTTGCTGCCCCGATCCTGCTCGCCGTGGGCTGGGCTGGGTTCAACATCGGCCGTGCCGCCATCGGTCAGGTGCAACTGCTGCTCAAGCGGTCCCGCGCCTGAGGGCTGATTTGAGCCGATCGGTCTGGGTGGTGGGAGCCGGCTTGGCCGGCACGGAGGCCGCCTGGCAGATCGCCGAGGCGGGGATTTCCGTTCGCTTGATCGAGATGCGGCCCGTGCGCCGCTCCCCGGCCCACCACAGCCCCCATTTCGCTGAGCTGGTCTGCAGCAACAGCTTCGGGGCGCTCTCCAGTGATCGGGCCGCGGGCTTGCTGCAGGAGGAACTGCGTCGCCTGGGATCGCTGGTGATCGCCACGGCCGACCGCCATGCGGTGCCCGCCGGCGGGGCCCTGGCGGTGGACCGGGGTCGTTTCAGCGAGGCGCTCACGCAGGCCTGTGAGCGCCATCCCTTGATCAGCGTGGAGCGGCGCGAGCTCACCGAGCTGCCTCCGCCCGAAGATCTGGCGGTGCTGGCCACCGGACCGCTCACCAGTGCCCCCCTGGCCGAGCAGCTGCGGGCCTTCACCGGGCGCGCCGACTGCCATTTTTTTGACGCCGCCAGCCCGATCATCGAAGGCGAGAGCATCGATCTGGAGAAGGCCTTCCGCGCCAGCCGCTACGACAAGGGCGACGCCGATTACATCAACTGCCCGATGGACCGCGAGCAGTACGCGGCCTTTCGCGAGGCGCTGCTGGAGGCCGAGCAGGCGGAACTCAAGGACTTCGAGCGCGACAGCGCCACGTTCTTCGAGGGCTGCCTGCCGATCGAGGAGCTGGCCCGCCGCGGCGAGGACACCATGCGCTACGGCCCGCTCAAGCCGATCGGCCTCTGGGATCCCCGCTGGGGTGATCTGCACGACCGCGAGCTGCGCCGCGCCAAGCGCGCCTATGCCGTGGTGCAGCTGCGTCAGGAGGACAAGGCCGGCCAGCTCTGGAACCTGGTGGGCTTTCAGACCAATCTCAAGTGGGGCGAGCAGAAGCGGGTGCTGCGCCTGATCCCTGGCCTGGAGCACGCCGAATTCGTGCGCTTCGGGGTGATGCACCGCAACACCTTCCTGGAATCCCCCCAGCTGCTGGAGCCCAGCCTGCAGTTCCGCCGCCGCCCCAGCCTGCTGGCGGCCGGGCAGCTCACGGGCACTGAGGGCTATGCCGCCGCCGTGGCCGGGGGCTGGCTGGCGGGCACCAATGCCGCCCGGTTGGTGCGGGGGCTGGAGCCCCTGGTGCTGCCGCCCACCACCATGGCCGGCGCCCTGTTCGGCTTCATCAGCTCGGCCCCCTCCGATCGCTTCCAGCCCATGCCCCCCAACTTCGGCCTGATGCCCGAGCTGCCCGAGCGCGTCCGCGAGAAGCGCGCCCGCTATGGCGCCTACCGCGACCGCTCCCTGGCGGATCTGGCGCCGTTCAGCGCGCCGGTGGCCGAACCCTGGCTGCTGGTTGCCTAGCGTCGGCCGATCGCTTGCCGCGCCCTCTCCGGTGACCCTCGCCCCCAGCTCAATCGCCGCCGGCCTCCCCAGCGGTGACGCCACGGATCCCTGGGATGTGGTCGTGATCGGCTCGGGCTTCGGCGGCCTGGTGACCGCCACCCAGCTGGCGGCCAAGGGGGCGAAGGTGCTGGTGCTGGAGCGCTACCTGATCCCCGGTGGCAGCGGCGGCAGTTTCGAGCGCGAGGGCTACACCTTCGATGTGGGCGCCTCGATGATCTTCGGCTTCGGCGAAACGGGTCACACCAACCTGCTCACCCGGGCCATGGCCGCCGTGGGCGAACACCAGCCCACCATCCCCGACCCCAGCCAGCTCGAATACCACCTGCCCGGTGGGCTCACCGTTGCCGTCGATCGCGACTACGGGACCTTCATCGAAACGCTCACGGCCCGCTTTCCCCATGAGGCCCGGGGCATCCGCGCCTTCTACGACACCTGCTGGGGGGTGTTCCGCTGCCTCGATGCGATGCCGCTGCTGTCGCTGGAGGATCCGGCCTACCTGGCCAAGGTTTTTTTCAAAGCACCGTTGGCCTGCCTGGGGCTGGCCCGCTGGCTGCCGGTGAACGTGGGCGCCGTGGCCCGGCGCCACATCCGCGACCCCGAACTGCTGCGCTTCATCGACATCGAGTGCTACTGCTGGTCGGTGGTGCCTGCCGATCGCACGCCGATGATCAATGCCGGCATGGTGTTCAGCGATCGCCATGCCGGCGGCATCAACTACCCCAAGGGAGGCGTTGGTTCGATCGCCCGGCGGCTGGTGCACGGCCTCGAGCGCCATGGTGGCGCGATTCGCTACAAGGCCCGGGTGACGCGGGTGCTGCTGGAGGGGGGCCGCGCCGTAGGCGTCGAGCTGGCGGGCGGAGAGTGTCTCCGCGCCCGGCGGGTGGTCTCCAATGCCACCCGCTGGGACACCTTCGGATCGCTGGTGGATGAGGCCCACACCCCGCGCGCCGAACGCACCTGGCGCCAGCGCTACGAGGAATCGCCGTCGTTCCTGAGCCTGCACCTGGGGGTGAACGCAGGGGTGATCCCCGCCGGCAGCCACTGCCACCACCTGCTGCTGGAGCGCTGGGAGGACATGGAGGCGGAGCAGGGCACGGCCTTCGTCTCCATCCCCACCTTGCTGGATCCGGAGCTGGCCCCCGCCGGCCACCACATCGTGCACACCTTCACCCCCAGTTCGATGGCCACCTGGGAGGGACTGTCCCCTTCCGATTACCGCCGGGCCAAGGAGGCGGCCGCCCAGCGACTGATCGCGCGCCTGGAGGCTGTGTTCCCTGGCCTGGGGGCCGCCATCACCCTCCAGGAGATCGGCACCCCGCGCAGCCACCGCCGCTTCCTCGGCCGCCACCGGGGCAGCTATGGCCCCGTCCCCCGCGGTCAGCTGCCGGGCCTGCTGCCGATGCCCTTCAACCGCACCGCCATCCCCGGCCTCTATTGCGTGGGCGATTCCTGCTTTCCCGGCCAGGGCCTCAATGCCGTCGCCTTCAGTGGCTTCGCCTGCGCCCATCGCCTCGGCGCCGACCTGGGCCTCAACCCCTGGGCCCTCCCTGACTGAAATGGCGGCTGGTTGAGGGAAGTCAGTGGTGGAACCACTCAACCTGGCCGAGAGGCGCCCTGAGCTTCATTGACCCCGACGAGACGGGCAGTGGCTGGTTCGGGTTTCCGGGCCCGGGCCTGCCACGCGCTGCCTGCGTGCTCCATAGGCTGTTCCTTGAACATTCACGGTTCAGGTGATGGGCGCTTCCCCGCTTCCGAGTTCCGCAGATCTGGCTCTCTACCTGGAGCAGCGGGGCGAGCTGGGTAAGCCCTGGATGTGGCACCTGCTGCGCCAGGCCAAGTTGCGGGAAGCCAGAGCCACGATGGATCCGGAGCAGATGATGGAGTCGATCCAGGACGCCCACGCCGACCTGATGCGCCTGGGGGAGTTCTGGAAGGGGCGCGAGGCGGAGGTGTTCGGCGGGCGCTACGCCCCGAGCACCGTGATCGAACCCCTGCCCGGCTCCCCCGACGACCGATGAGCTCTGAGGCCACAGCCGTTGAGGGCCGCCCGGAGGTGCCTGAGACCGGCTTCTCCAGCTACCCGATGGCGCCCCTGATCCGCCTCACCCTGCTCAGCCTCTACCTGGCCCTGGTGCTGCCCCTGCCCCTGTTGGCCCCGGTGGACCTGAGACCCTGGATGCTGGCGGCGCTGCCCCTGGGTTTTCTGCTGGTGCTGGCGATCACCAGTGAACGGGTGATCACCGATCCCAGGGGCCTGTCGGTGGGTCACCCCCCCTGGTGCGCCTGGCTGTTGCGTCGGGGCTGGCGGCTGGAGTGGGACCAGATCGACGCGCTGCTGCCGGTTGCCACCAGCCAGGGTGGCCGCGTGTTCTACCTGCGCAGCCACGATCGCAGCCTGCGCCTGTTGCCCCAGCGCATCGCACGCTTCGAGGTTTTCCTGGCGGGATTTCAGGTGCAGACCGGTCTCGATCTCTCTGCTGTGGGCCGGCTGACGCCCCCATGGACCTACCAGCTCCTGGCGATCCTCAGTGGTTTGTTGCTGGTGGGGGAGCTGGCGGTCGGGGCCGCCCTGGCCAAGGGCGGCTGGCCGGCTCAGCTGGCGCCGGCGGGTTGACCCAGGGTTGCTGAGACGGCTGGGCTGCTGCTGGCCTCCGGCAGGGTTTCGAGGCTGAAGCGGTAGCCCTGCTGGCGCACCGTTTCGATGCCGCCACCTTCCCCCAGACCCGCCTGCTCCAGCTTGCGCCGCAGGGTGAGCACCTGGGTGTCCACCGAGCGGGGGCCGCCGCTGAACGGGGGCCAGGCCATGCGCAACAACTCTTGACGGCTGCGCACCACCCCAGGGGGCATCAGCAGGGCGCAGAGCAGGGCGAATTCCCGCGGGCTGAGTTCCACCGGTTCCTCCCGCAGGGTCACCTGGCGCAGCAGCACATGCACATCCAGGGGGCCCACGCAGACCCGCTCCTGCAGGCCGCTGCCATTGCGGCGCAACAGGTTGCGGCAACGGGCCGCCAGTTCCTCGAGGCCGAAGGGCTTGCGCAGCACGTCGTCGGCGCCGGCATCGAGCAGGGCGACGATCGGCTCGGCCCCGGAGCGGGCCGTGAGCACCATCACCGGGCAACGCAACTGGCCCGCCAGGCGCAGGGCGGAGCTTTCCTCCAGCAACTCGGCACTCACCAGCAGGTCGGGGGTGAGCTCTTCACAGAGTTGCAGCGCCTCAATGGAGCTGGCCACGGCGGCGGTGAGGTGGCCGTCCTGGCGCAGCCGCTGGGCCAGCACCGTGCGCAGGGTGGGGTGGGGATCCACCACCAGCACCCGCTTGAGGGTGGGGTCGTCCACGGCGGCGGCGGTCAGGGCCGTGCCATCGGCAGGGGCCGATTGGATCGGGATGGGTTTCGGTGGCAGTTCCACACGCTCAAGCCGGCCTTTTACCTACGCTATAGAACAGTCGGTGCGTTCTCCGGTCCCAGGCGATGCCTTTCGAGCTGTCCCCCCTTCCCCTTGCGCGCCAACTGCTTCACCATGGTTTCAGAGGCTCCCTGGCCCGTTCATGACAGCCCTGCAGAACACCGACGCCATCCGCCACTTTCAGTCCCTCTGTGATGCCTGCCAGGACCTGGCCAGTCGCTACCACGGCCCCTCGGAACTGAGGCTCTACGCCGATGGTTACCTCCACGCCCTGCGGCGCACCGCCATCCTCGACCCGATTTCCCAGCGGCGGCTCGAGGAGCTGATTGATCGCTGGATCCTCGATCCCTCCAGTTTCATCGGCCCCGACGGCAGCCTCAGCAGCCTCTACGAGAGCGGCCGCAACTGACCAGTGGCGAGCTCGGAGTGGCAGCAGGCGCTGAGTGGGGCCGAGCCGTTCAGGAGGCCAGGGCCACCGCGAGCGTTTCGCGCAGTTCGCCCGAGTTGTACAGCTCGATCAGGATGTCCGAGCCGCCGAGGAACTCTCCGTTCACGTAGACCTGCGGAATCGTGGGCCACTCGGAGAACTCCTTGATCCCCTGGCGGATCTCCCCGTCGGAGAGCACGTCGAAGCTTTCGAACGGCACCGCCAGGGAATTGAGGATCTGCACCACGTTGTTGGAGAAACCGCACTGGGGCATCAGCTTGGTGCCCTTGATGAACACCACCACGGGGCTGCTGGCAATGAGCGCGTCGATGCGTTGCTGAACGGCGGGATCCATGGTTCGAGTTCAGGTGGGAAGGGAGGTTTGCAGGGCAAGGGCGTGGATGGCTTCACTGGCCAGTTCCCGGCGCAGGGCGCCGTAGACGAGCTGGTGTTGGCGCACCCTGGACAGTCCATCGAAGGCGCTGGAGACCACCTTCACCTGCAGGTGATCACCGCCACCGGTGAGGTCTTCCACCTCCACCTGGGCATCGGGCAGGGATTCGATGATCGCCGCCTTCACCTGTTCCGGTTGAACCATCGGGCGCTGGTCCGCTCACGTCGGGGGGAATCTAGAGGCGGCTCGGCTCAGCTGCCGGGAACCGCCACGCCGCCGTTGTAGGGGATGGTGGCGAAACCGATCTCGATCAGGCTCTGGTAGGCCTTGCGGCCTTCCTCACGGGAGGGGGTCATGATCTTGACCACCTCCACCAGCAGGGGAACGGCCACCTCGGGCTGGTTCTGGCGACGGAACACCGCCGCCAGCCGCAGGTTGGCCTGGGCCAGGGTTTCGAGCGACTCGAGGGCGTTCTGGTCCATTTCCCGGGGGATACGGGCATCGAGACCGCGGAACGCACCGCTGATGTCGCGGTAGGAGGTGAGCAGGCGGCGGGAGATGTCCCGGGCGAGGTCGTACTGCTTGCGGGCCTCGGCGAGGTTGCCGCTGGCGGCGGCCGCGTCGCCCTTGGCCAGAATGGCGCGGACAGCCGTGAGGTTCAAACCGCCGCCGGAACCCTCCAGCGCTTTCGGCGCTTCACCCTGGGCACGCACCGCAAGGGATGGGGCCAGTGGCACCAAGGCCGCCATCAGAACAAGGCTGAGGGCCACAACAGGCCTGCGCACGGCAGATCATCCAAGGTGGCCGAACTTTAGGGGTTGCCGAAGGGACGCCCCACCGCGGTCCGGGCCGCTTCTTCAGCTGATTGCATCCCCAGAGCCAGCCGTTCGTTCAGGTTCCGCACCGCCGAACGACCCTCTCCCTGCACCCGCAGCGCCGGCCCGAAGCAGAGGGCCCCCTGACCGCGCCAGCGGGGTGGGCTGGAGCTGTAGCCGAGGCCCACCGGCACCACCGGCACGTCGATTCCCTGGCTTTGTGCCAGCACCGCCACCCGTGCCAGGCCCTGGTGCAGCCGGATCGGTTCGTCGCTGCGGCGGATGTGCCCCTCAGGAAACATCACCACCTGTTGGCCCTGGGCCAGCAGATCCACGGCGTAGCGCAGGGGGGCGGTGCCGGGGCGGCTCTGGTCGACGGGGAAGCAACCCAGCCGGGCCAGGAACCAGCCCTGGATCCCCTGCATCTCGGTGAGGGTGACCATGAAGCGGCAGTCCCGGCCGCAGGCCCGGCGGCCGGCGAAGCTGCTCAGCAGCAGGGCATCCCAGCGGGCCCGGTGGGTGGGGGCCAGCAGCACCGGTCCGCCCTGGGGCAAATGCTCCTGGCCGAGCACGGTCAGGGAGCTGAAGAAGAACGACAGCGGGCCGTCCTGGGCGAGCAGCACGGCGATGGGCGCCAGCACAGGGTTGACCCCGTTGCAGAGCCGGCGTTCCCGCTGGATCAGTGCCGTCTGCGCCGTCACCGAAGGGACTCGATCAAACCTCAAGCTAGGGGCCGTGCCCGGTCGCCCTGGGCCGTGGGCGGGCAGTTGCGGCGGCGTCCGCGTCGCCCGAGGGGTGCCAGCGGCCGCGGCTGGGCGCTCCATAGGATCGGTGGCCTTGCGGCGCAGCGACCGTGGCCAGCCTGGGCGTCAACATCGATCACATCGCCGGCGTGCGCCAGGCCCGCCGCGCCGCCGAGCCCGATCCGGTCACCCTGGCGCTGCTGGCCGAGCTCGGCGGCGCCGATGGCATCACCGTGCACCTGCGCGAAGACCGTCGACACATTCAGCTGCGCGATCTGGAGTTGTTGCGCGCCACCGTGGGCAGCCGCCTCAACCTGGAGATGGCCGCCACCGCCGAGATGGAGGCGATCGCCCTGCGGGTGCGCCCCGACATGGTCACCCTGGTGCCGGAGAAGCGCCAGGAGATCACCACCGAAGGCGGTCTGGACGTCGCCGGCCAGGAGGCGACGCTCTGTGCCCTGGTGGAGCGCCTGCAGGCGGCCGGCATCCCCGTGAGCCTGTTCATCGACCCCGAGGCCGATCAGCTGCGGGCGAGCCAGCGCAGCGGTGCCCGCTGGGTGGAGCTGCACACCGGCACCTACGCCGAGGCCGCCTGGGCGGAGCAGCCCAGGGAACTGGCACGACTGATCGAGGCCACGGTCCGCGCCCGAGAACTCGGGCTGCGGGTCAACGCCGGCCATGGGCTCACCTATCAGAACGTGGAGCCGGTGGCGGCGATCGAGGGGATCGAGGAGCTCAACATCGGTCACACGATCGTGGCCCGGGCCCTGGCGGTGGGTCTGGAGGCGGCGGTGCGGCAGATGCGGGCTCTGGTTCAGAATCCCCGCCGGGAACCATTGTTCAACGCCCCCTTTCCATGAGCGAGTCCTCCGCCCCCGTCTTTCACTTCGTGGCGGCCAGCGAAGCCTTCCTGACGGTGGAGGAACCGCTGGAGGAGGTGCTCCGGGAGCGGCAGCGCCACTACGGCGAGCAGGACAAGGCGATTGACTTCTGGCTGGTGAAGCGGCCGGCCTTTCTGGAGAGCCCGGCCCTGGCGGCGAGTGCCGCTGCCGTGCCCCGTCCGGCCGCTGCCGTGGTCTCCACCGATGCCAAGTTCATTGAATTTCTGAAGCTGCGCCTGGAATTCGTGCTCAAGGGACGTTTCACCGCCGCCTCCCTGACCGAGGCTCTGGCCAGCCTGGGCTGAGGGCGCTCGGGGACCCGCGCCCCCGGATCTGGTTCAGGCCTCAGAACAGCCCGAAGAAGCGTTTGCGGGGCCCATCGGTGCTGGCGGGATCGCTGGAGTCGGGCGGCTGGAGCTCCTGCTGGCGCTGCCGTTCCCGCTGCTGGCGGCCATCCTGCTGATAGCGCGGCACGTTGTCGCCGAGGGTCAGCAGGGCCTCTTTGTTCTTCCACCAGATCCAGTCGCGGATCGGCGGCGTCGCCAGGAGGTCCTCGCGGCTGAGTCCCAGCCCCAGCTTGTTGGAGGCATCCACCAGCACAGCGACCATGCCGTCGCCATCGCTGCAGCGGGCCAGGGCCTCGTTGGTGCGCTCGGCGCCGTTCAGCGCCTTGACCAGAAGTTGCACCCGGCGGGCAACCGGCAGCGACCGAGGGTCCATGGGCCGGACGGCATCAGCAGTCCGCAAGGTAACCGGGGACACCATCAACTGGTGTTGACGTTCATCGATGGGGGGGCTGACAGATTCACCCCCTTCAGGTCAGACTCAAACCAGCATGTGCTCTGCATGACGCTCCGGCCCCATCCGCTTCGCCATTGGGTGATCGGCGACGTCCACGGATGCGCTGATTCGCTCTGCGATCTGCTGGGGCTTCTGCCCGCCACCGACCGGCTGATCCTCTGTGGTGATGTGATCAACCGCGGCCCCGAGATCGAGCGGTCGATGGAACTGGCCTGGTCGCTGGTGACCTCCGGCCGGGGGGTGTGGCTGATGGGAAACCATGAGTTCAAGCTGGTTCGGGCCCTGCGCCTGGGCACCTGGAAAGCCCAGCGGGATCTGGCCGGCTGCGACACCTATCGCCACCTGGGCGAGGGCCTCTGCCGCCAGTGGCTGGAGCGGCTCGAGCAGTTGCCCCTGGCCTACTGGGGCCGCGGCTGGGTCGCCACCCACGCGGGCTTCGATCCCCACACCTGGGAGCCGGATCTGTCCGTGCGCGAGCCCTTCTGGGACCACTACGACGGGCGTTTCGGCGAGGTGATCGTGGGCCACACCCCCAGCACCCGGGTGCACCGCCGCCCCAACAACATCATCACCATCGACACCGGTGCCTGCTACGGCGGCACGCTCACCGCCTACTGCCCGGAAACCGGCGCCCAGCGCCAGGTTCACGGCCGACGCGGACCCGGCTCCCGCTGGCTGGAGCCCCGCGAGGCCCTGCTCGGCAGCCCTTGCTGATCGTCTATCGCAGCAACCGGGTGGAGTTCCTCGCCCGGCTGCTGGCCGCCCGCCTGCAACTCAGTCCCGCCGGCCCGTTTGAGCAGGCCCAGGTGGTGGTGAACACCTGGCCCACCAGCCGCTGGCTCGGGGAGCAACTGGCCCTGCACCTGGGCAGCACGGACCAGAGCGTCTCCGGCGCTGAGGCGGCCTACGCCGATGGCATCGCCGCCCATCTGCGCTTTCCCTTTCCCAGCAGCCGCCTGCGCCAGCTGGTGGAGGAGCTGCTGGGGGAGGGTGCCTGCTCCACCACCAGCCCGCCGGCGGTGGACCCCTGGCGGGCCACGGAGCTGGTCTGGCCCGTGCTGGAGCTGCTCGGTGAGCTTGTGCAGGAGCCAGAGGCCGCCCTGCTGCGCCGCTGGCTGGAACGGCGGCGAGGGGAGAGCCTCGGGTTGCCCCTGTGGCAGCTGGGCCGGGCCATCGCCGATGCCTTCGATGACTACGCCCTCTACCGCCCGGAGTTGCTGGAGCACTGGTGGCGGGGCGGGGATGGCGACGGTCTGGGCGGGGAACTGCCGGCCCAGCAGCGCTGGCAGCCGTTGCTGCTAAGGCGCCTGCGGGACCGCCTTGGCGTCGAGCCCTTCGGCCTGCGGGTGAAGCGGGCGATTGAGCAGCTGCGCCGGGGCACCCACGCGCCCCTGGCCAGTGACCAACCGTTGCGGCTGTTCGGCCTCAGCAGCCTGGCGCCGCTGCAGGTGGAGCTGCTGCAGGCCCTCTCGGGCACGGTCGATGTGGAGCTGTACCTGCTCACCCCCTGCGGCGACCTCTGGCGCCGCTGCCGCACGCGCCGCCAGCAGCTCCAGGAGGCGGAGGCTTGGCGCACGCCGTTCACGGGCGAATGGGTGCTGGAGGCACCACGGCTGGAGGGGCTGTTCGGCCGCCTGGGGGCCGAGTTCCAGCAGTTACTGGAGGGCACCGGTGAAGCCCAGCTGGGGCAGTGGGAAGGCCGGGATCTGTTCTTCCTGCCCGCCGCCGTCAGCGCCCAGCAGGGGCGGGAGCCCAGCCTGCTGGAGCAGATCCAGCAGGATCTGGTGGGGCCGGCCGAGGGCCCTGGGTCCCCTGAGCCGGAGCGGCAGTCCGATAGGGCTCAACCCCCCTGGGTGCTGGCGGCGGGCGACAGCTCCCTGGAGTTCCACCCCTGCCCGGGCCATCTGCGCCAGGTGCAGATCCTGCGCGACCGGCTGCTGCAGCTGATGGCGGCCGATCCCACGCTCGAACCGCGGGACATCCTGGTGATGACCCCCCAGGTGGAGACCTTCGCCCCCCTGGTGGCCTCGGTGTTGGGCGACAGCGCCGCCACGGGTGTGGCGTTGCCCTGGCGCCTCACCGACCGCAGCCAGCAAAGCCAGGCCGGTCTGGCCACGGCCCTGCTGGGCCTGCTGCGGCTGGGTGGGGAGCGACTCACGGCCACGGCCCTGGAGGTGCTGCTCGGCAACGGGGCGCTGCTGGAGCGTTTCGGGCTCGCCGCCGTAGACGGCCCGCGGCTCACGACCCTGCTCCAGACGGCGGGCTTCCGCTGGGGGCTCGATGGCCAGGAGCGCGGCGGTGGGCGTCAGCACAGCCTCAGCTGGGCGATCGATCGAATTTTGCTGGGCCTGGTGCTGCCGGATCAGCCGGGCCTGGCCCTGGGGGATGCGGCTCCCCTGGCGGTGGCCGGCAGCCTGGAGTCCCAGGGCAGTGGCCTGCAGCTGTTGCTCAGCCTGCGCCGCTGGCTTCTGCGACTGCGCCAACCTCGCACCTCAGGGAGCTGGGGCACCCTGCTGGTGGAATTGCTCGACGATCTGTTCGGTGAGGGCGGCGAGCGGGGCTGGGAGCGCCAGGCGATCCTGGCCGCCAACGACGACTGGGTGCGCAGCGCCGGAGAGACCAGCCTGGAGCTGGGGGCGCCGGTGGTGGCGGCGGTGCTGGAGGAACGTCTCTCGGTCGACAGCGGCCGCTTCGGCCATCGCAGCGGAGCGCTGACCATCAGCGCCCTCGAGCCGATGCGGGCCATCCCCCACAAGGTGATCGTGCTGATGGGCCTCGACGCCGGCGTCTTTCCCCGCCAGAAGGAGCGCCCGGGGTTTGACCTGCTGGAGCGCCAGCGGCGCCTGGGTGACCCCAGCCCGGCGGACCAGGACCGCTACGTGCTGATCGAGGCCCTGCTCTCGGCGCGCCGCCACCTGCTGATCAGCTGGAGCAACCGCGACGAGCGCAGCGGCGAGGAGCTGATGCCGGCGACGCCGGTGCGTCAGCTGCTGGAGACGCTGGGCCAGCGCCTGGCGGGCGGGGCCTCCGCTCTCACGATCACGCACCCGGCCAACCCGCTCGATCGCGCCAACTTCCTGGCCCAGCCGCCCCGGCCCTCCCCCAGCTGCGACCGCCGCCTGCTGGACGCCCTGCGCTTGCTGGAGCAGGGAGACGCTCAGATGACCCTGCCCCTGGCCCTGCGGGAACCTCCCCCCCGCAGCTCAGGCGATCCCGCCGGTGACCTGCGCGATTGGTTGATGGCTCCCCAGAAGCACTGGTTGCGCCAGCTGGGGATCAACCCCGGCGAGTGGCATGAGCCGGTGGATGACCTGGAAGATCTGGAACTCAATGAGCTCCAGCGTTCGGCGCTGCTGCGGGCTCAACTGCAGGATCAGGCCCTCGCTGATCGGCGCGCGGCTGAGCCACCGGACTGGCTCGCTTTGGACCGGGGCCGGAGCCAGGTTCCGGCCGGATCGGGGGGGGGGCTCGAGGCGGCCTTGATGGAGGGCCGCTGGCGCACCCTCGCTGAGGTGCTGGAGGGGCTGGGGACACCCCACAGCGCCACCAGCCGCTGGCAAGGTCTCAGTCTGGAACTCGATTGGCGTGGTTCCTGGCTGGTGCTCACCCACACCGCCAGGGATGGGGTGGCCCAGCGCCTCGACCTCTGGCTGAGGTTGCTGCTGGCGGCCGCCGCCGGGGAGGCGCCGGCCGCTGGGGTGCTGGTGGCCCGCCCGGGGAAGACCGAGGACACCTTCGCGGAGATCCTCCGCCTGGAGGCCCCGGAGGCCGATCAGGCCCGCCGACAGCTGGAGGCGCTCCTCGCCCTGCGCGAGCAGCTGGGGGGCGCCTGCTGGCCCGTGCCCCCCAAGACCGGCTGGGCGTTCGTGGAGGCCGAGCGCAAAGCGCCGGGCAGCGGCCCGGCCGAGGCGGCCGCTGCCTGGCAGGGGAGAGGACAGTCCACAGGGGAACGGCAGACCCCTGAGCTGGCGGCCTGTTTTGGCGCCGACACCCCCATCGAGGCGCTGCTCGGCGAGCCCTTCTCGGCGGCGGCGGAGGCCCTCTACGGCCCCGTGCTGGACCATGTGATCAAGGCGAAAGCGGGCAAGGGAAAAGCGGGCAAGGAGAGAGGGCGATGAGCGCTCCGGCGGGTGTCTTCGATGCCGACGTCTTCAGCCTTGAACCCGGGGTGCGGCTGCTGGAGGCCAGCGCCGGCACCGGCAAGACCTTCGCCCTGGCGCACCTGGTGCTGCGGTTGGTGCTGGAGCGCGGCCTGCCTCTAGCTGAGCTGCTGGTGGTCACCTTCACCAACGCCGCCGCCGCCGAACTGCGCGATCGCATCGGCCGGAGGTTGCAGCAGGCGCTCACGGCGCTGGAGCCGGCGCAGCAGGCGCTGCCCACCTTTCCCGATCCAGTGTTGGAGCGCTGGTTCGCGCGTCAACCGGTCGATCGCGCCGGCCGTCGCCAGCTGATGGGCCGGCTGCTGCTGGCCCTCGATGACCTCGATCGCGCCGACATCACCACCCTGCACGGCTTCGGCCAGCGCAGCCTGCGCCGCCAGGCCCTCGAGGCCGGCCTGGCTCCCGATCTGGAGATCGATCCGGAGGCGCGCACCCTCGTGCGCCAGGTGGCCCATGACTACTGGCAGGCCCAGGTGGTGGCCCTGCCCGTGGAGCTGCTGAAGGGGGTCCTTTCCCTCGGGGTGACGCCCGGGGCGCTGGAGGATCAGCTTGCCCAGCTGGAGAGCGATCCGTCCCTGGAGCTGGATCCCCTGCCCCAGGGCCTCGATCCCAGCGAGCCCCTGGCCCCCCAGCTGGTGGCCCTCTGGGAGGAGCGCTGGAATCGTTTTCAGGCGCTGTGGGCGGAGCGGGCTGAAGGCCTCGAAGAATCCTTCAAGTCGTCTGCGGCCCAATGGAGGTCGGAAGGCGCTGATCCAAAGCCCTATGTCCCCAAGCCCACCAAGGATCGGATCGGCCTGATGACGGGCTGGCTGGAGACCCAGCCGAAGCAAGGCTCCTATGCCGCCCTGCTTGAGCAGAAAGAACTGCGCGACTACTTCCACCCCGGCCCCTTCAGCGCCGCGGCCCGCAGGGCGGGTGAAGAGGATCCCTCCCTGCCGGAGGCGCCGCTGCTGCGAGCGATCGCCGATCTGGTGGAGGGGCCGGCCGAAGCGCTGCTGCTCCATGCCGCCCATGGGGGCCGCTCGGAGCTGGCCCGCCGGCGCCAGAGCAGTGGCCGCCTGGGATATGCCCAGTTGCTGGAGGGGCTGGACCCCGGCCCGGAGGGCACCGACCACGCTGAGTTGCTGGAGGCACTGGGGCGCCGCTACCGGGTGGCCCTGGTGGATGAGTTCCAGGACACCGATCCGATCCAGTGGCGCATCCTCCAGCGCGCCTTCACCGGCCCGGAGCACCTGCTGCTGATGGTGGGCGACCCCAAACAGGCGATCTACCGCTTCCGCGGCGGCGACCTGGACACATACCGCGCTGCCCGGAAACGCGTCGATTCGATCACTGAACTGAACGAGAACTTCCGCTCCAGCGAGGCCCTGATCACCTGTCTCAATGGCCTGATGCCGCCGGCAGGGCTGATCCGGAGTGAGTTGCCTGTGCCCCAGGTGCGGGCCAACCCCGCCAAGGCCGCCAGCCATGCCCTGGAGCTGCCGCCGGGGGAGTCTCCTCTGCAGCTGCTCTGGCTGGCGGGGGAATGCAGCCTGGCCGAGTCGGGAACCCTGGGGGAGATCGATGCCATCCTCCCGGCCCAGGTGGCCCAGCTGGTGCTCGATCTGCTGCGTCGCGGTCTGATCCTGCGCGAAGGCGACACCAGCCGCCCCCTCGCTCCCGCCGACATCGCCCTGCTGGTGAACAAGCACCGGGAAGCGGAGGCCCTGCGCCAGGCGCTGGAGCGCCGGGGCATCGCCAGTCGGCTGATCAGCCAGGGGAGTGTGTTCGCCAGCGACGGGGCCACCGTGCTACAGCGGTTGCTGGAGGCCCTGGCGGATCCCGGCAGGGGTTCGGCCCTGCGGCTGCTGGCGGCTTCGCCGCTGCTGGGTTGGAGCCCCGCGGAGCTGGCGGATCCTGATCCGCGCGCCCTTGATCGCCTCGGCGCCAGGGTGGGCCAGCTGGCCGCGGCCCTGGAGCGTGACGGGCTGCTGGCGGTGCTGGGCCAGCTGCTGGGCAGTGCCGAGCTGGCGGGGCTGTCCCTCGCCGGTGGCCTGCT
Organism: Cyanobium sp. ATX 6F1; assembly: GCF_024346315.1. Taxonomy (NCBI): domain Bacteria; kingdom Bacillati; phylum Cyanobacteriota; class Cyanophyceae; order Synechococcales; family Prochlorococcaceae; genus Cyanobium; species Cyanobium sp. ATX 6F1. The sequence goes on along the minus strand of NZ_JAGQCS010000013.1, from coordinate 38,354 downwards.
CGCTGATCTCCAGCAGGTGGCCCGGTTGCTGCAGGAACAGATGCACCGGGAGGGCCTGGGGGCGGCCGCCGCCGCCGACTGGCTGCGGCGCCAGCGGCTGGAGCCGGTCCGCCCCGTGCCCGAAGCCCATCAGCGCTACAGCGATGCGCTGGGCTCCGCCGTGGCCGTGGTGACCATTCACAGCAGCAAGGGCCTGGAGTACCCGGTGGTGATCGCTCCCAGCCTCTGGCGGGGGCTTTCGAAGCGACCGAAGCAAGGTCTGGGGCGGCGCTGGACGCCGACGGACAGCGTCGCTCCCCGCTGGGATCTGCACCTCAACCACCAGTGGGCCGAGGGGTTGGCCGCCAGGGCCCAGGCCCGTGCCGCCGAGGTCCAGGAGCTGGAACGCCTCACTTATGTGGCCGCCACCCGGGCCCGTGACCTGTTGGTGCTGGTCTGGGCTGCCGCCGGGGAACCCGACTCCGACCCCCTGCGCAGCTGGCTGTTCGGTGAGCAGCGCTTCGGCAGCGCCCCAACTGTTGCCAGCTGGCGGGAGGGGCTGGAGCAACGGCTGGAGGCCTCGGGCCTGCCGCTCCAGTTGATCGAGCCGTTCGAGCTGCCGGCCCCAGGGGCACCCGCCGATCGCTGGCAGGCTCCGGCGCCTGAGGGGGTGCTGGAGTGCGGCCCGGTGCCCCTTCGCCCCCTCGATCGTCGCTGGGGCCGCAGCAGTTACTCCAGCTGGACCCAGGCCGCCGCCGAGGGACTTGGGCCGATCGCCCTGGAGGAGGGGCGGGAAACGGATGGGGCGGCAGAAGGGGCGCCAGAGGGGGTGACCGGGCTGGCTGCCTCCGAGGCCACGGCTGCCCCCGGAGCGCCCGAGGCCTGGCCCGATCGCGGCCCCCTGGCGGCGTTCCCCCGCGGCGCCGCCGCCGGCGATTGTCTGCACCGCATTCTTGAGCAGATCGACCATCAACAGCCCGCCGGCAGTGACGACCAGCGCCTGCTGGTGGGCCGGGAGCTGCGGCGGGCCGGCCTGCCCATCGAGCAGTTGGAGGCGGTGCTGGAGGGCCTCGACTGGCTGCGGCACACCCCCATGGGCGGCGCCCTGGGGGGCTTTGCCCTGGCCGATCTGCCGCGGAGCCTGAGCCTCAACGAACTCAGCTTCGATCTGCCCCTGGCGGTACCGCTGGGCGAGGGCCAGCGGCTCCCGCCTGGGCCCCAACGGCTGGTGCGGGCCCGCGGCCTGGCCGAGGTGTTCGCCCACCACCCCGGCGGCCGCTTCGGAGCGGCCTACGCCAGGCAGCTCGCCCAGCTGGATGTGGCCAGCCGCGGTTTTCTCACCGGTTCGATCGATCTGGTGTTCACGGCCCCTGATCCCCAGGGCCACCCCCGTTGGTGGGTGGCCGATTGGAAGAGCAACTGGCTGGGGCTGCGCGACGGCGAGAACCGTCCGCTGGCCTGCGGGCCGGCCCACTACACGGTGGCGGCGATGGAGGAGCAGATGCTTCATCACCACTACCCGCTGCAGGCGCACCTTTACCTGGTGGCCCTGCACCGCTACCTGCGCTGGCGCCTGCCGGGCTACCGGCCCGAACGCGATCTGGGCGGCTACGTCTACGTGTTCCTGCGTGGGGTGCCGGGCCCCACCGCGGCCGATCCCGTGCCGGGGATGCTGGTGGATCAGCCGCCGCTGGAGCGCACCCTGGCACTGGACCAGCTGCTGCGGGAGGGCCTGCCATGAGCCTCGCCGGCGAGGCCCCCTGGCTTGGGGCCCTGGGCCAGGCCCTGGCCGAGGCGCTGCCGCGGCTGGTTGGGGCAGCCCCCGATCCGCTGGTGGCCGAGGCGATCACGGCCCTGACCCGCGCCATGGAGCGGGGTGAGTTGGCGCTCGCGTTGATGGGCCCTGCCCCGGAGGGCCTCTCGGCCGAGGCCTGGCCCGACGGCCACCGCCGGGCCCTGGCCGCCTCCCCCCTGGCGCGCGATCTCCCCGAGTCTCCCCTGGTGCTGCGGGGCGACCAGCTCGCCTGGCGCCGCTGGTACGAGCTGCAGGAGCAGGTGATCGGCCGTTTGATCGAGCGGGCCAACCGCCCCTGGCCGCAGGCACCGGGGCCGGAGCTGATCGCCGCAGCCGTGGACCGGGCGGGCAGCCGTGGCGCCCTCGATCCGCGCCAGCGACAGGCGGTGGCGGCCCTGCTGGGCCATGGACTGGTGCTGCTGGGGGGCGGCCCCGGCACGGGCAAGACCAGCACCGTGGTGCAGATGCTGGCGGCGGCCCTGGAGCAGGACGCCGAGGGTCCCTTACCTGGCCTGCGTCTGCACCTGGCGGCCCCCACCGGCAAGGCGGCGGCCCGGCTCAAGGCGGCGATCGGCGAGGGCCTTGGGCGCGTGCCGGCCCCCATCGCCGCCCGGCTGGCCGAGGCACCCTGCACCACCTTGCACCGGTTGCTCGAGAGCACCGGTGACACATTCCGCCGGAACCGCCGCCATCCCCTCGCCCTTGATCTGTTGGTGGTGGATGAGCTGTCGATGGTGGATCTGCCCTTGATGCAGGCCCTGCTGGAGGCCCTGCCGGACCCGGCGCGGTTGCTGCTGGTGGGGGACCCGGCCCAGCTGCCGCCCGTGGGCCTTGGGCCAGTGCTGCTTGAACTGCACCGGCCGGGCAACCTCCGGGCCCTGGGGACCGCCGCCGTCGAACTGATCACCATCTACCGCAACAACGGGGCCCTGGCGGAGGTGGCGGCCGTCCTGCGTGGTGCGGAGCGGGGTGACCATGATCCAGTGGCGCTGAGGCGAGCCCTAGAGGGGCTTGGCGAAGGGGCCAACCTTCAATGGCAGAGCGCCGCTCCAGGGCGGCTGCCTCCGGTTCTGCGCCAGCGCCTGGAGCGCCACCTACGTCGCCTGGGCCAGTTGGCGAGCCAGCTCGAGGGTAAGGAGGCTCAAGTGGAGCCCTTGCTTGAGGAGTTGGAGGCCTGCGTGCTGCTCACCCCCGTGCGCGGGGGCCCCTGGGGCGTCGAAGCGATCCATCGCGCCCTGCTCGGTGAGCTGGCCAGCCAGCCGCCGCGGTTCTGGCCGATCGGTACGCCGCTGCTCTGCCAGCGCAACCTGCCGGAGCAGGGGCTGGCCAACGGCGATGTGGGGGTGGTGGTGGACTGGGCCGGAGAGCGTCAGGTGCTGTTCGCCGCCCCAGCGGCCCAGGGGGGGCATCGGCTGATCCATCCCGATCGGCTGCCCGGTGCGGAACCGGCCCTGGCGTTGACGATCCACAAGTCCCAGGGCAGCCAGTACGGCGAGGTGTTGCTGCTGGTGCCGGAGTCGGTGCGCTGGGATCCACGGCTGCTTTACACCGGTCTGACCCGCGCCCGCGGGCGGGCCCTGCTGATCACGCCGCCAAGTCCCAGCTGGCTGGGGCTTGGCAGGTCTGCTTGATGAAGCCGCGAACACAGAGGCCTATGAAGCGCAACATGCCAACGAAAAGTGAACGGAATGGAAGTGTCTCTGGCGGCCAACCCATACTTCAATCACCGGAGGGAGGTTCACCCCAAACCCCGGTCGAGGCCAGCCTTGCTGGCGTCGTTTCCATCAGAGACCCTGCTCCAATAGTCTCCCCTGACGTGCGCCCTTGGGTTCCATCCGGAACCACCTTCTGCATCGATGACCCGGCATCTTGATGGATGTCAGCGAGGTGCCCCGAAGGTGAAATAGGGCAGCCACCTGGAACACCCGGCCCCAGGCGTCTCTGATGAAACATTTCACCCTCGCCCCCTTGATGGTCTGAAGACGAACGGGGGCTGGAGGGTGGCAACAAGGTCAGGTTCATCGATTCTTGCCGCAATCACCACACCCAGCACCGAGGGCGATTGGCGGGCTGAGCTGAACGAGGTGCCGGTGGGATTGTGATCCCAGCCTTCCGCATCAGGGTCCCAGTTGGATCCGTTCATCCCTAACCCCGCTGGGCCACGCCAACATGGCCCAGCCCGAGCGATGTCGGCGATGACGCGGGAAGAGCGCCCCTGGGGTTGGTTCGAGCCCCTGGGCGAAGGCCCTGGCTATCTGGTCAAGCGCCTGTTGATCCGCGCTGGCCAGCGCATCAGCCTGCAGCGCCACCACCACCGCGACGAGCACTGGGTGGTGGTGGCGGGCAGCGGTTGGCTGGAGCTGGACGGCAGCCGCCAGGCCTGCGCCGTGGGCAGCACGTTCCAGGTGCCGCTGGGAAGCCTGCACCGGGCCAGCGCCGCAGATGAGGATCTGCTGATCGTCGAAGTGCAGCTCGGAGCAACACTGCGGGAAGACGACATCGAGCGGGTCTCCGATGACTACGGACGCTGACGGGCGCTGGGGAGTGGTTGGTTTTCCCTCGAACCCAAGGGAGCCTCGATCGGAGCGCCTGGGCAAAGGTGAGCCCGGGTGTTAAGGTGGAATTTCACCCTTTGATTAAGGGCAAGCCGTTTTTCTTGGAATTCCCATCTTGGGATTCAGCGTGTGACTGCCGGCCTGCATTGAAGGACATCCAGGCCAAGGCCCTTTAACGAATACGTGACTAACACCCCTGCGTGCGAAAGCTTCGGCTGCACGGTTGATCTCAGCGCGGCTGAACTTCCCGCGACCACCAGCGCCGCCGAACTCGACACCACCTTGATCGGCCCGCTCGATCCAAGCGATGGCGGCGCCAACGCTGCCGCGGCGACTACAACCCTCAACACCCCAGCCAGCACCATCCCTGAAGCCTCCAGCGACAGCTCCAATGGCTTTGCCTCCTTCGGCTTTGTGCCCGAGGTGCTCCAGGCCGTCGCCAGCCTTGGCTACAAGGAGCCAACCCCGATCCAGCAAGCCGCCATCCCCGAGCTGATGCTGGGCCGTGATCTGGTGGGCCAGGCCCAGACCGGCACCGGCAAGACGGCGGCCTTCGCCCTGCCGATGCTGGCCCGCATGGATCTGCACCAACGCACCCCCCAGGTGCTGGTGCTGACCCCCACCCGCGAGCTAGCCCTGCAGGTGGCCGAAGCCTTCAACAGCTTCGCCGTCAACCTGCCCCACATCCGCGTCCTGCCGATCTACGGCGGCGCTGATTTCCGCGACCAGATCGCCCGTCTCAAGCGGGGCGTGCAGGTGGTGGTGGGCACCCCTGGCCGGGTGATGGACCACATGCGCCAGGGCACCCTCGATCTGTCCGGCCTCAAGACATTGGTGCTCGATGAGGCCGATGAGATGTTGCGCATGGGCTTCATCGACGACGTCGAATGGGTGCTCACCCAGCTGCCCGAGCAGCGCCAGGTGGTGCTGTTCTCGGCCACGATGCCCTCGGAGATCCGGCGCATCTCCCAGAAGTATCTGAACGATCCAGCCGAAGTCACCATTCGCCAGAAGGGCGACGACGCCAGCCGCATCCGCCAGCGTTACCTGATGGTGAATGCGCCCCACAAGCTGGAAGCCCTCAGCCGTGTGCTCGAGGCCGAAACCAGCGAAGGCGTGATCATCTTTGCCCGCACCAAGGCGATCACCCTCACGGTGGCCGAATCCCTTGAGCAGAGCGGCTACGACGTGGCGGTGCTCAATGGCGATGTGCCCCAGACCCAGCGGGAGCGCACGATCGATCGCCTGCGCAACGGCAAGGTCGACGTGCTGGTTGCTACCGACGTGGCCGCCCGTGGGCTCGATGTCGAGCGCATCAGCCTGGTGATCAACTACGACATCCCCTTCGACAGCGAGGCCTATGTGCACCGCATTGGCCGCACCGGCCGGGCGGGCCGCAGCGGTAACGCCATCCTGTTTCTGACCCCCCGTGAGCGCCGTTTCCTCGGTGGCCTCGAGCGCGCCGTCGGGCGCCCGATTGAGCCCATGGAGGTGCCCAGCAACGCCACCATCAACCAGAGCCGGCTCGATCGCCTGCGCCAGAAGTTGACCACCACCGTTCAGGAACCGAGCTCCAGCGAAGAAGAGCGGGCCCTGCTGGCGGAAATCCTGCAGCGGGTCGCCCAGGAGATCAACGCCAGCCCCGACCAACTGGCCCTGGCGGCCCTGCAACTGGCGGTGGGCCAGGGTCCCCTGCTGGTTCACGGTGATGAGAACTGGCTGCGCCAGTCCATGGCCTCCCCCCGGGACCGGGACCGTCCCTCCGCCGGCGGGCTCGATCGCCGCGGCGAACGCCCGGCCCGCTCGGTGGGTGGTCGCTTCCCCCAGCGTGCTGAGGGTGGCGACGGCCCCAGCGAGGAGAACATGGACCGTTTCCGCATCGAGGTGGGCTGGCGCGATCGGGTCAAGCCCGGCAACATCGTCGGGGCCATCGCCAACGAAGCCGGATTGGCCGGCCGCTCGATCGGTCGGATTCAGATCTTCGACACCCACAGCACCATCGACCTGCCCACGGGCATGCCCGATGACGTGTTTCAGTCGCTCAAGCGCCTGAAGGTGATGAACAAGGAGCTCCAGATCACCCGTTCCCCTGTGTGAACCCCATGACACGGCCGACCCTTTCCTGGACCTTGAAGACCACCCTGGCGGTGTTTGGGGCCGGCCTGTTCGGCTCCATGCCCCTGCCGGCTGCCGCCAGCGCCACTGAGACCATCAACCAGCTCTGCCTGGCCGGTTTCTCAGCTGTGGTGAGTGCCTCCGGCAAGGAGCCCCCGGCCGGCATGGCCTCCTATGCCTGCACCTGTTTCGTGGATCAGGTGAGCCAGAACGCCAGCCTGAGCGATGCCCAGGCCACCTGCACCAAGCTCGCCAGCAGCCGCTTCAAGTTCAGCTGAGGCCCTGCAGGGCAAGGCGTCTCAGCTGGATGAAAAGCGCCTCGGCGCCTCAGGCGCAGAGGCCCGTCACATCGCCTGTGGAGAGCATCGACACCTGATCAAGGGGCATCCGCTCGATCATGGCGATCAACGTGGACTGAGAGGACTCCGACTCGGTCGCGACCAGGCTCTGGAACAGGTCGAAACGGTCCTGGGGGGCGAGTTCGCCGTCGTTGCTCCAGGCCAGACTCCAGGGAACGGGGGCAGCCATCACTCCGGGAGCACAGTGTTGAAATCCTAACAATGATTGGCTCGATTTTCGAATGCCGGCTTCGTGGTCTTTTCTCGGGGCCCCCATCCAGGCGCTCCAGACCGCTTGGGACGCCCAGCGCTGACCCTGTAAAGTTGCTGCCGATTCACAGGCTTTCAGGCTCCAATCGGCTTGCTCGGTAAGGACTTCCGACGGGCTTTCCTTGAGGAACCCCAGCATCAGCGAATCAGTTCCAGGTTCCCATCAAGGAATGACCATTTACGTAGGCAACCTCTCGTTCCAGGCTGAACAGGAGGATCTGGTCGATCTTTTCGGCCAATACGGCGAAGTCCGTCAATGCAGCCTTCCCCTCGACCGCGAAACCGGCCGCAAGCGCGGTTTCGCCTTCGTCGAGTTGGCAAGTGATGCCGAAGAGCAAAAAGCCATTGACGACCTCCAGGATGTGGAGTGGATGGGGCGGATGATCCGCGTCAACAAGGCCACCCCCCGTGAGCGCACCGGAGGCGGTGGAGGCGGCGGCGGCCGTGGTGGTTACGGCGGTGGCGGCGGCGCTGGTGCCGGCGGCTACGGAGGCGGAGGAGGCGGCGGTGGCGGTGGTGGCGGCTACGGCGGTGGTGGCGGTAACCGCTGGTGAACCGCCTGGAGCCAGCAGCACCAGCTCAGCTCAGGCCATGCCACGGATGGTTCCACCTGGAGAGGAAGCTGTGCTGCTGAGGCGTCCCTAGGCGAGGCTGAGCTTCTCCTCGGTCTCGATCAGATCGGCCCGTTGATCCCGTTCCCAGTCGTGGTGGCGCAGATCGGCCCCGGGCTTGAGCAGGGCCAGTTCCCCTTCCCGGGGCTCGGGCAGGGCAGCGCGCAGGTGACGGCGGCGGATTTTGGCTGTCCAGCGATGGAAGCGATGGAACGCTCTCGATCGGGTCATGGGAACCTCCTTGGTGGAGACACTTCCGGTCTAAGGCAACCGACTGAAATCGCCAAGGCCCGCTTGGTGTGCTTTGCCACCGAAGCAGCGATGGAACTCATGGGCAGGGCGCGCAGCGTGACGCAGGCGGCACCCTGCGAACACGCCAGGTCTCTGCAGCAGCCCGCTCGCTCGGAGACACCAGGGGCCCGTCCTTCGGGGCTGGCCTTTTGAATGGCGTTCTGCAGCCGCGCCCCATGGTCCGCCGATCCGATCCCGACCCCCAGCCACGCTCGTCGCGGCCAGCGCTGAAGCGGCTGCTGATCACCCTTCGTCCCCACCGGCGCTGGGTGGCCCTGGCGGCCTCTTGTTCGGTGCTCAACAAGCTGTTCGACCTGGCGCCACCGGTGCTGATCGGCCTGGCGGTGGATGTGGTGGTCAAGCAACAGCAGTCCTGGCTGGCCCAGTTCGGCGTCGCCAGCGTGCCTGGCCAGCTGACCGTGCTGGCGGTGCTCTCGTTCGCGATCTGGAGCGCCGAGTCGCTGTTCGAATACCTCTACGGGGTGCTCTGGCGCAACCTGGCCCAGACCGTGCAGCACGAATTGCGCCTGGAGGCCTACGACCATCTGCAGCATCTGGAGATGGCCTTCTTCGAGGCGGGCAGCAGCGGTCGCCTGATGACGATCCTGGGCGACGACATCAACCAGCTCGAGCGCTTCCTCGATCACGGCGCCAACGAGATCCTGCAGCTGATCACCACCGTGCTGGCCGTGGGCGGCGCCATGGTGGTGCTCTCACCGGGGGTGGCCGGGGTGGCCTTCCTGCCGATCCCGGTGATTCTCTGGGGTTCGCTGGTGTTTCAAAAACGCCTGGCCCCCCTCTACCAGGATGTGCGCGAGCGGGCCGGCGACCTCTCCAGCCGACTGGCGAACAACCTTGGCGGCATGCTCACGATCAAGAGCTTTGCCGCCGAGGACTGGGAAAAGGAACGTCTAAGGCTCGACAGTGAGGCCTACCGGCTCAGCAACCGCCGGGCGATTCGCCTCTCGGCGGCCTTCATTCCCCTGATTCGCTTTGCGGTGCTGTTCGCCTTCCTGGCGATTCTGGTGATCGGCGGGCTGCAGGCCTGGCGTGGGCTGATTGCCGTGGGCACCTACAGCTTTCTGGTCTTCATCACCCAGCGCTTGCTGTGGCCCCTCACCACCTTGGGCCGCACCCTCGATGACTACCAGCGGGCGATGGCCTCCACCAACCGGGTGCTCGACCTGCTCGAAACCCCGATCGCCATTCCCGGCGGCCAGCGCGCACTGGAGCCCCATCGGGTGGCCGGGCGCCTGGAGTTTCAGGGGGTGAATTTCGCCTACGAGGGCCGCGCGCCGTTGCTCGAAGGCTTTGATCTGCTGGTGCCCGCCGGCACCACCCTGGGGATCGTGGGGTCCACCGGTTCGGGCAAGAGCACGATCGTGAAGCTGCTGCTGCGCCTCTACGCCATCGACCGGGGTCAGATCCTGCTCGATGGGATCCCCATCGGTGAGCTGAAGCTGGCCGACCTGCGCCGCGCCATCGGCCTGGTGAGCCAGGAGGTGTTCCTGTTCCACGGCAGCGTGGCCGAGAACATCGCCTATGGCAGTTTCGGGGCCAGCCGTGCGGCGATCGAGCGGGCGGCGGAGTTGGCCGAGGCCTCGGCGTTCATTGCCGCCCTCCCCGAGGGCCTCGACACGGTGGTGGGGGAACGGGGCCAGCGCCTCTCCGGCGGCCAGCGCCAGCGCATCGCCCTGGCCCGGGCGATCCTCAAGAATCCACCGGTGCTGATCCTCGATGAGGCCACCGCCGCGGTCGACAACGAGACCGAAGCGGCGATTCAGCGCTCCCTCGATCTGATCACGGCCGAGCGCACCACCTTGGTGATCGCCCACCGCCTGAGCACGGTGCGCCACGCTGACCGGATCGTGGTAATGGAGCAGGGCCGCATCGTCGAAAGCGGTCACCATGACGACCTGCTGGCCCGGGGCGGGGCCTACACCAACCTCTGGCGGGTGCAGGCGGGGCTGCGCCAGGATGAAGCTCTGCAGCCATGACGAGCCCTGGATCGGGGGCGGGCCAGGGGAAAGGTCAGAACCCGAACTGGCTTAGGACTTAACCGGGATGGAAGAGAGGGGCCAGAGGGATGAAATAAGTTCAGATCATGAAAAGTTCTGCCTTGAAAAAGCGCAGCAGCTGGGCTCCGGTGCTGCTGGCCACGGCCGTGGGGCTCGGCGGTGGTCTGGTGCTGGCGGGCCCATTGGCGGGTTGGCTCAAGGGAGATCTGCTGACCAAGAACCAAGCCCTCGCTAACCCCTTCGCCGCCTGGACGGGCCTGGGGGATCAGGAGCTGGTGGTGCTGGGCACCGACGTGGGCGGCGGCAACACCGATGTGATGTACCTGGTGAAGGTGCACAACGGGGTCACCAGCCTCACCCAGGTGCCCCGGGACACCTACATCGACTCCAATGGTTTCGGGCCGCTCAAGGCGAACGCCCTCTACAGCCTCGGGGGAACGGAGGCGGTGAAGCGGGAACTCTCCCGCCAGGTGGGCCGGCCGATCGAGCACCACATGGTGGTGAACCTCTCGGCGATTCGCCGCCTCGGCGACCAACTCGGGGGGCTGGAGGTGAATGTGCCCAAGCGCATGTACTACACCGACAACAGCCAGGGGCTCTACATCGATCTCAAGCCGGGTCTGCAGACCCTCAAGGGGCGCGATCTCGAGGGTTTCATTCGCTTCCGTCACGATGAGGAGGGCGACATCGGCCGCCTTGAACGTCAGAAGTTGCTGCTCAATGCCCTGTTCAGCAAGCTCATCCGGCCGGAGAACCTGCTGCAGCTCCCCAGCCTGATCGGCTCGGCCGGCAAGGACCTCAAAACCGATCTCGGGCCGATGGAAATCGGCGGCCTGGTCACCTCCATGGCCACCACCCATCTGGACACCAAGCGCCTGGGAGGGCGGCCCTTCGATCGTGACGGCATCAGCTACTGGGAAGCGGATTGGCCCAAGGCAGAAAGCGCTCCTGAGGCCGCCAGCGGCGGTTCCGGTGGCGATGGCTCCAATCGCTACAAGTTCTTGTTCTGATCGGCGTAGCTCGCGGGCACCAGCACCAGGAACAGCAGCCACCAGAGCAGTACCGCCAAGCTGAGCGGAGCGGTGATCCACCAGCGCTGCAGCAACAGCCAGCTGCCGAGCATCGCCACCACGCCGGTGAGCAGGATCGACCAGGGCTGGCACCACCAGGGTTTGAGTTGCCAGAAGGAAGCAGATTCACCTGGGCTGGCTGCCGCGGTCGGTTCGACGCTCATCGCTCAGGGCTGACTGGAGCCATTCTCGGTGACGTAGAGGGTGATCAGGGCCAGCCCCAGCGCCGCCGCCGCCAGGATCGGCGTGGAGGCCGCCACGGTGACGCCGAGGGCGGCGGTGAACCAGATCGAGGCGGCGCTGGTGAGTCCGCGCACCTGCACGTTGCCGGCCCGGTCGCTGCGGGGCTCCACCAGGATCTCGCCGGCGCCCAGGAAGCCCACGCCGGTGGCCACCCCCTGGATCGCATGGCTGCGGGCCTGCAGATCGTGTCCGGCAGCCAGCACCATCAGGCAGGCGCTCAGCCCCACCAGCGCATGCACACGCAGGCGGTTGGTGCGGTGGGTGGGGGTGTGGGCGCGGTTGAGCCCCACGGCCAGGCCGCAGGCCACCGCCAGGCCCATGCGCAGCAGGGCGTCCAGTTCGGTGCTCATCGGCATGGCTTCACGGGCTCAGGGTGCCTTGGGCGAACGGTATGAGCTCCCCATCTTCGTGAGCGCTGCGACCTTGAACGGCAGGGGATCGCCATACCCTTGATCCAAATAGCCCAGCTGTCAGCGGGTCAGGGTGGTCAGGGCCTGGGTGTCGCCGCCGAGGGCCGCGGCCAACAGGGGCGCCAGGGGCGGCACCAGTGCAAAGGGGCCGCTGAAGCCGCTGAACACCCACAGCCCCGGGCTGCCTGGGATGGGTTCCACCAAGGGCCGCCCCGAGGCGGTGAAGCTCACGGGCACCTGCAGGAAGCGAGCCGGCAGGGCGGCCAGAGCGGGCCAATACCGGGCCAGCTCAGCGCGCAGGGCGGCCTCCAGCGGTGTGGGCTCCGGAGGCTCCCCCAGCCCACCGCCCGGCCGCACCAGGGTGGTCTGCCCCAGCAACAGGCCTTCGCCCCGGGGGGCCAGGCCCGCATCCACCACCCATTCCTCGGCCGTGAGCGTGGGGGCGCGGGCTTCCAGGGCCTGGCGCTGGCCCACCAGGGGCATCACGATCGCGTCGGTTTCTGGGCCTGAGGCGCCGTGCCAGGGGAGCGCCGCCGCCGGCGGCAATCGATCGGCCTGCAGCACCCCGGCCCAGCTCACCAGCAGCCTGCCGGCCAGGGCTGGCCAGAGCGCCAGGTTGCCCGCCCCCGCCGCCAGCACGACCTGATCGGCGTTCAGGCTGCCTGCTTCGCGGGGTGCAGGTCCTGCCAGCGTCACCTCCCAGCCGCCGCCGGCCTTGGGCCGCAGGCCCGTGGCCCGGCCGCTGTGCGTTGTCACCCCCGCCCGCTCCAGGGCCGCCGGCAGGGCGCGGGCGAAGTGCTCGCCATCGAGCCGGGCGTAGGGGTGCCGCTCCAGGCTGCCGCCCGGGCCATGGAGCAGCAGTGCGCAGGGGCACCAGCCCAGGGGGCCGTGGCGCCGCTCCAGGGCCTGCCAACAGTCCGGGGCGGTGGCCATCAGCGCTCCAATCGGCCCTGGGGGGCCTGCCCACCAGGGCACACCGCCATAACTCAGGTCCGTCGCCCAGGGGCCCGGGCCGCTCAGAACGGTCACGGCGGCGCCGCGCTCGGCCAGGGCCAGGGCCAGCAGGCCGCCGGCCAGGCCGCCACCGATCACGAGCACGTCCGCCAAGGCTCAGCTGGTGAGGTTGAACGAGCCGATCACCTGCTCGAACAGCCCCTCGACCTTGCCCCAACGCAGCTCGTTGGTGCTGGTGGACAGGGTGTAGAGGCGGCCACGGTCGGCCACCACCGTGGCCAGCTCGTGGCGCTGGCGGTCGCTCAGCTGCACCGTGTATTCCAGGTCGTAGAAGGTGCGGCCCTCCTGCTGCCGCTCCCGGGCGTTCACCAGCTCGGCGCTGCGGTCACTGCCCGCCGGGGCGATCGCCGTGCTGATCAGGCGCTCACCCACCGCCCGGGCGCCGGCCTCGGCTGCCGCCTCGATGGCGGGGGTCACCGGGGCCACCAGCAGACTCAGGGTCTCGTCGGTGTGGATCAGGTCGTGGAAGACCACCTGGGGGCCGCCACTCACCTGAACCCGGGTCCAACCGGTGGGGTAGAGGAAGGCATAGCGGCCATCGGGGCTGCGGTAGGCATTCAGCCCCGCCGCCGAGGCGCTGCAGCCCACCAGCACCAGGGCCAGCAGCAGGGGCAGCAGCCAACCCGAGAGCCGGGCCCGAAGCTCGCCGGGCAGGTGATGACGGAAAGGGTCCATGGCGATCAGGGGCGGCAGGGCTTTCGCCATTCTCCAGCCCGGGTGCGATGGGTGACCGCAGGGCCCGGCCCGCCCAGCATGGGGTTTCCATCAACGCAGCGCCACCGATGACCGCCAGCCCAGTCACCCCAGGCCCTCGCCCCCAGCTGCGCAGGAGCTGGGCCCAGATCCAGCGCGAAAAGCAGCAGCGATGGTTTTACCGCTTGCTGGATCGCTCGTTCGGTTTCCGACTGCTGGTGGCCGTCGGCTCGGCGATCCTGCTACTCGGCGCCGTCAATCGCTGGGAGCAGTGCCGGGATCACGGCGTCAGCGCGGCCTGCGTCCTGCGCGATGCCGGCGGCATCATCAGCGTCAGCAACATGGAATCGCTGAGCATCGTCACCGCGGCTTTCCTCTATGTGCTGGAGGGCAGCAAGCGGCGTCAGCGTGAGAACCAGGAGGCCCTGGAGGTGATCCTCACCTTCCAGCAGGCCGGCGCCAAGCTCAGCTATGCCCGCAACAGTGCCCTGGAGCGGCTCAGCGAGGGCGGCCTCTGGCTGGATGGTCTCGACCTGAGCCGCACCCACCTGGATGACCTTCAGGCGGCCGGCGGCCGCTGGCGGGAGGTGAACCTGAGCCGCGCCAGCCTGCGCCATGCCTGCTTTGAGGATGCCGATCTGCGTGGCGCCGACCTCAGCGAGGCCGACCTCAGCCACGCCAACCTGCGCCATGCCGACCTGCGGGGAGCGAGCCTCCGCGGCGCTGACCTGAGCGAGGCGGACCTGCGGGGCGCCGCTCTCACTGGAGCCAGCACCGAAGGAGCTCGGCTCAGTGGCACCCGGCTCGAAGGGGCGGCCCTCGGGGACCACGCCCTGGGCTGAGCGCCTAGATTCCGCCCAGTTGCCCCAGGCTCCTGAGCGGCTTCACCCGGCCCCTGGCCCGCCTGATCGACCAGTTCGAGCGACTTCCCGGGATCGGGCCGCGCACGGCCCAGCGGCTGGCCCTGCACGTGCTGCGCCAGCCGGAGGAGCAGATCCGCAGCTTTGCCGATGCCCTGATGGCGGCCCGCACCCAGGTGGGCCAGTGCCAGCGTTGCTTCCACCTTTCGGCCGAATCCCTCTGCGAGATCTGCCGCAATGAGGAGCGCCGCACAGGGGTGCTCTGCGTGGTGGCCGATTCCCGCGACCTGCTCGCCCTGGAGCGCACGCGTGAGTTCAAGGGCGGCTACCACGTGCTTGGCGGCCTGATCTCACCGATGGATGGGGTGGGCCCGGAGTTGTTGCACGTGACCCCATTGGTGGAGCGCGTCGATCGCGATGGCATCAGCGAGGTGATCCTGGCCCTCACCCCCAGCGTCGAAGGCGACACCACCAGCCTCTATCTGGCGCGGCTGCTGCGGCCCTTCACCCTGGTGAGCCGCATCGCCTACGGCCTGCCGGTGGGCGGCGAACTGGAGTTCGCCGACGAGGTCACCCTGGCCCGGGCCCTGGAGGGGCGCCGGCGCATGGATGAGTAGCTCCCTTCCCGAACCAGCCATGGCCCCACGCTCCTCCCGCTACAGCACCATCCCCCCGGCCGAGCGGCTGCCGGAGTGGCTGCGCCAGCCGATCGGCAACGCCTCCCAGCTGGAGAAGGTGCAGGGGATCGTCAAGGGCCAGCGGCTGCACACCATCTGCGAGGAGGGCCGCTGCCCCAACCGCGCTGAGTGCTACGCCGCCGGGACGGCCACCTTTCTGCTGGGGGGACCGATCTGCACGCGCAGCTGCGCCTTCTGCCAGGTGGACAAGGGACAGGCGCCGGCGCCCTTCGATGCCGGCGAGGCCGAGCGCGTGGCCGAGGCGGTGGAGCAGATGGGGCTGCGTTACGTGGTGCTCACCGCCGTCGCCCGCGATGATCTCGCTGACCATGGCGCCGGCCTGTTCACCGCCACCATGGCGGCGATCCGCCGCCGCAACCCGCTGGTGGCGATCGAAGTGCTCACCCCCGATTTCTGGGGGGGGCACCGGAGCGAGGCGGAGGGGTTGGCGGCCCAACGGCAACGGCTGGGAGCGGTGTTGGCCGCAAGGCCGGTGTGCTTCAACCACAATCTGGAAACCGTGCGCCGGCTGCAGGGAGAGGTGCGCCGCGGCGCCACCTACGCGCGTTCCCTTGGGCTGCTGGCGGCGGCCCGGGAGCTGACGCCGCAGATTCCGACCAAATCGGGGCTGATGCTGGGGCTGGGGGAGACCTTTGCGGAGCTGGTGGAGGCCCTGGAGGATCTGCGCGCCGTGGATTGCCAGCGCCTCACCCTCGGCCAGTACCTGCGGCCCTCGCTGGCCCACCTGCCAGTGCAGTGCTACTGGGAACCCGCCGACTTCGAGCGGCTGGGGGCGATCGCCCGGGAGCTGGGCTTCGCCCAGGTGCGCAGTGGCCCGCTGGTGCGCAGCAGTTACCACGCCGGAGCAGAGTCCTGAGATGGGCGTTCAACTGGCGAGCTTTGCCACCCTCAACGTCGCGATCGTGGTGCTGGCGGCGGGCCAATGGCTCAACCGGCGCGTGGCCTTGCTCTCGGCGTACAACATCCCCGAGCCCGTGAGCAGCGGTCTGCTGGTGTGTGTGCTGCTGGCGCTGGTGCATGGGATCTGGGGGCTGGAGGTGAGTTTCAACCTCGCCACCCGCGATTTCCTGCTGCTCTATTTCTTTGCCGCCATCGGCCTCAATGCCGACTTCGGCACCCTGCGCTCGGGCGGTCGTCCGTTGGCGCTGCTGGTGGCCCTCACCACCGGCTACATGATCCTGCAGAACCTCACGGGCCTCGGCGTGGCCAGCCTGCTGGGGCTCAATCCCCTGGTGGGGCTGCTGGGGGGCTCTGTGTCGCTGCTGGGGGGGCACGGCACGGCCATCGCCTGGGCGCCCCGCTTCGCTGAATCCCACGGCATCCCCAACGCGCTGGAGATTGCGATCGCCTGCGCCACCCTCGGTTTGGTGCTGGCCTCGCTGATGGGCGGTCCGATCGCCAAGATCCTGATCGGGCGCCACAGGCTTGAACCCCGGGGCAGCGCCAGGGAAGAAAAGGAGCGCCAGGGGGACGCGGGCGCCCAGGCCCGTGGCATCGACGGCTTTTCCTTCCTGCAGACCTTGTTCTGGCTGAATATGAGCCTGGCGGTAGGCGAGCTGATTTACGAGTTGCTGCAGGCCGCCGGCAGCAACCTGCCGCGCTTCGTCTGTTGCCTGTTCGGGGCGATCCTGATCACCAACACCGTGCCGCGCCTGGCCCCGACCATCCCCTGGCCAGCGCAATCAGCATCGCTGGCCCTGGTCAGCGAGGTGGCGCTCGGGATCTTCCTGACGATGTCGCTGATGAGCCTGCAGCTGTGGACCATCGCCGAGCTGGCGGGTCCGATCCTGGCGATTCTGGTGGCCCAGTTCGTGGTGGCCTTTCTGTTCGCCCTGTTCGTGGTGTTTCAGCTGATGGGCCGCGACTACGAGGCGGCGGTGATCTGCTCGGGGTTCGGCGGCGTCGCGTTGGGGGCCACCCCGACGGCGATCGCCAACATGACGGCGGTGGCGAAGCGCTACGGCGCCGCCCAACTGGCCTTCATCGTCGTGCCACTGGTGTCGGGCTTTTTCGTCGACATCATCAACGCGGTCGTGATCCAGCGGTTCTTGAACCTGTTCGGCTGACGGCCTGTTGAGCTGGCCATGACGACATGCCAACGGGTCTTGCCGCTGGAGGTTTCCAGGGCCAGGCTGAACCCAGGCTCCGGCGTCATTCAGCTGCCTGCTGGCGCTGGAAGGCCTTGGGCGGCAACGGTTCATGGGAACCGGCAGGTCCTGAAGATTCGACGGTGAGCCGGCCATGGTGCAGCAGGGGAAGGTTCAGGGGGGAACCGGCACCGCCACCGCCACTGGAACGGGTGCCGGAACCCTGATCGCCCTGCTCCCGGGCCTGAACCAATGGAAGCTCTACCGGCCGGAGTGGTGGCGGGGCGATCTGCTGGCCGGCCTCACCGTGGCGGCCTACCTGATTCCCCAGTGCATGGCCTATGCGGAGCTGGCCGGTGTGGCGCCGGTGGCCGGTCTGTGGGCGATTTTGCCGCCGATGCTCCTCTATGCCCTGATCGGTTCCTCGCCTCAGCTCTCGGTGGGTCCGGAATCGACCACGGCCGTGATGACGGCGGCGGCGATCGCGCCGATCGCCGGGGGGGATCCACTGGCCTATGCCAGCCTCGCCAGCCTGCTGGCCCTGGCCGTGGGCCTGATCTGCCTGGTGGGAGCCTGGACCCGGCTCGGGTTTCTCGCCGATCTGCTCTCCAAGCCGATTCTGGTGGGCTACATGGCCGGGGTGGCGGTGATCATGATCACCGGTCAGATCGGCAAGATCAGCGGCGTCAGCCTGGCGGCCGAGTCGCTGCTCGGTCAGCTGCGGGAACTGGCCGGTCGGGCCGGTGAGATCCATCTGCCCACCCTGGCCCTGGCCTTCGCGGTGCTGGCGTTTCTGCTGCTGGTCCAGCGCCGCTTCCCCACGGCCCCCGGACCGCTGCTGGCGGTGCTGTTGGCGGTGGCGGTGGTGTCGGTCCTGCATCTCGATCAGCGGGGCGTCGCCGTGATCGGAGCGATCCCCGCCGGGTTGCCGAGCTTCGCTCTGCCGGCCGCCGCTTCCTCGCTGCAGCTGAAGTACCTGGGGGCGACCGCCCTGGGCATCGCGCTGGTGGGCTACTCCGACAACGTGCTCACCGCCCGGGCTTTCGCGGCCCGTGGTGGCTACCGCATCGACGCCAACCAGGAGCTGCTGGCGCTCGGGGTGGTGAACGTGGGCAATGGACTGATGCAGGGCTTCCCGGTCAGCAGCAGCGGCAGCCGCACCGCCATCGGTGATTCCCTCGGCAGCCGCTCCCAGTTGTTCTCGCTGGTGGCCTTCGCGGTGGTGCTGCTGGTGCTGCTGTTCCTGCGACCGGTGCTGGCCCTGTTCCCCAAGGCGGCCCTCGGCGCGATCGTGATCTATGCGGCCCTGCGCCTGATCGACCTTCCCGAATTCCAGCGGATGCGGCGGTTCAGGAAGAGCGAGTTCCACCTGGCGCTGGTCACCCTGGCCGGGGTTCTGCTCACCGACATCCTGGTGGGCGTCGGCCTGGCGGTCGCCCTGTCGGTGATCGAACTGTTCGCCCGCCTGGTGCGCCCCAACGATGCGGTTCTCGGCGCGGTGCCCCAGATGGAGGGGCTCCATGACGTGTCCGATTGGGAAGGGGCCACCACCATCCCCGGATTGGTGCTCTACCGCTACGACGCGCCGCTCTGTTTCGCGAACGCCGAGGACTTCCGTCGCCGTGCCCTGGCGGCGATCGCCGCCGAGCCGGTGCCGGTGCGCTGGTTCGTCCTCAACGCCGAAGCGATCGTGGAGATCGACATCACCGCCGCGGACATGTTGCAGGAGCTGCGGGAGCAACTGGCCGATGCGGGCATCGTCTTCGCCCTGGCCCGGGCCAAGCAGGATCTGCTCCAGCAGCTCGGCCGAGCGGGGGTGGCCGAGAAGATCGGCGCGGACCGCTGCTTCCCCACCCTCCCGACAGCCGTCGCCGCCTTCCGGGCCCGGTTCCCCGAGCTGATTGCCAAATGAGCCTCTCCGATCGCTTCATTCGCAACCCCGTCCTGACCACGGTCTGCTCCCTGGTGATCGTGATCCTGGGTGCGATCGCCCTGCCGATGTTGCCGCTGGAGAAGCTGCCCCAGCTGGCGCCCACTCAGATTCAGGTCACGGCCTCGAACATCGGCGCCGATGCCCGCACCACCGTGGACACGGTGACGAATCCACTGGAGGAGGAGATCAACGGCGTCGAGGCGATGAAGTACATGTCCTCGAACACCTCTTCCGATGGCATCGCCAACATCGTGGTGTCGTTTCCGGTGGCGATCGATCGAAACATCGCCCAGGTGAATGTGCAGAACCGGGTGAACCAGGCCACCCCTGGCTTGCCGGATGTCGTCAAGCAGACGGGGGTGACCGTGGAGGCCGCCTCCCCCAGCCTGCTGCTGGCCTATGGCTTCTATGCCGACAAGGACGCCCAGGGACAGCCGCTTTACGACACGTTCTTCATCAGCAACTACATCGATCGCACGCTTCTCAACGAGATCAAGCGCATCCCGGGGATCGGCCAGGCCAAGCTGATCGGAGAGCGCAAGCTCGCCCTTCGGATCTGGCTTGATCCGATCAAGATGGCGGCCCAGAACCTCACCCCCCTCGATGTGGAGCGGGCGCTGAAGGAGCAGAACATCCAGTCGGGCGCCGGCAGAATCGGCCAGGAGCCGATCGACCCCAAGCAGCAATTCGCCATTCCGCTCAAGGCTGAAAGCCGGTTCACGAGCGTGGCCGATGCGGAAAATCTGGTCGTGAGTGTCGGCCCGAACGGGGAGACCGCCAAACTTCGGGATCTCGGTCGCGTTGAGCTGGGTGCCGAGAACTACGACCTGAGCACCACCCTGGGTGGCCGGCCTTCCGCCGGTCTGGCGCTTTATCAGCTTCCAGGCGCCAACGCCCTGGACACCGGGAATCGGGTCAAGGCCCTGGTGGAGCGTCTGTCCGCCGATTTCCCCCAGGGCCTGCGCTACGAGATCCCCTACGACTCCACCCTGTTTGTGACCACATCCCTGAAGGATGTGACCTCCAATCTGTTCCAGGCGATCGTGATGGCGGTGCTCACGATCCTGCTCTTCCTCCAGGACTGGCGCTCGACGATCGTGCCGGCGTTGGCGATGCCGGTGGCGATGATCGGCGCCATGGGTGTGTTGCTGGGCTTCGGCTTCAGCATCAACCAACTCACGATGTTCGGCATCATCCTGGCGATCGGTACGGTCACCGATGATGCGGTGGTGATCGTGCAGTCGATCAAGGACAAGCTCGGCCAGGGGATGCGGCCGATGCAGGCGGCGCTCGATGCCATGAACGAACTGGCCACGCCCTCGATCACGGCGGCGCTGGTGCAGCTGGCCGTGTTCATTCCGGTCTGCTTCTTCCCGGGCACCACAGGGATCGTCTATCGCCAGTTCGCGATCACCCTTTCGGCGGCGATCGTGTTCTCCACCTTCAACGCCCTCACGTTCTCGCCCACGATCGCGGCCTTGTTCCTGCGGCCTGAAGGGACGCCACCCGGTGCGATCGACAAGCTGATCAACGGCGGCCTGGGCTGGATCTTCCGGCCGTTCAATCGCGCGTTTGCAGCCCTGTTCGCCTGGTATGGACGCACCATCGGCACGCTGGTGCGCTTCCGCCATGTCGTCGTGACGGTGTTCGTGGTGGGGCTGGTGGCCACGGTGCTGATGCTCAAGATCGTGCCCACCGGCTTCATACCGGAGGAGGACCAGGGGTTGATGATCCTCCTGGGCGAGTCTCCGCCTTCCGCCTCCCTCAGCTACACCCAGAAGCAGGTGGAGCAGGTGAATGGGATCCTCGCGGAGTTCACCGACATTGAGAGCTATCTGGGTGCCGCCGGTTTCGGACTGGAAGGCAACAGCTACAACAAATACCTGTTCTTTATCAGGCTCAAGGCCTGGGATCAACGTCCAGCGCAGGATCAATCCGTGTTCAGCCTGCTTGAGCGCCTCAATCAGCGGCTCAAGAAGGAGATCACCGGTTCAAGGGCGTTTGCTGCCAATGTGCCTCCCGTCGACGGGGTGGGGGCCACCGGTGGCTTTGATTTCCAGCTGCAGAACCGCGCTGGACTACCGACCGAGGCCCTGCTCAAGAACCTCAACACGATGATTGCCGCTGCTCGGGAGCGGCCCGAGCTCCAGGGGGTCACCACCACCTTCACGCCGGGCGTGGAGCAGATTTCGATCCGGGTGAATCGGGATCTGCTCAAATCACTCGATGTGGACATCAACGAGGTGTTCGGCACGCTCCAGGCCTATCTCGGTGGCCGCTACGTGAATGACTTCGTGTTCGAGCAGAACCAGTACCGGGTGTATGTGCAGGCCGACGGCACCTTCCGCGACCAGCCTGATGCCATCTCCTCGTTCTTTGTGCGCTCCCGAAAGGGTGGCCTTGTGCAGCTCAAGGACGTGGTGGTGACGGAACGCTTCTCGGCCCCACCCACGATCACCCGCTACAACGTCTACGAGGCGATCAAGATCCAGGGAGGTCCAGCCCCTGGCTACAGCTCCGGCCAGGCGTTGGCGGCCATGGAGGAGGTGGCCGCCAAGGTGCTGGATCCAGGTTTTGGCTACGAGTGGAGTGGCCTGTCGCTGGAGGAACGCTCGGCCGGCGGCGCCACCGGTGCGATCTTCGCGCTGGCCTTCGTGTTGGTGTTCCTGGTGATGGCCGCCCAGTACGGGAGCTACGTGGATCCCACGATCATCCTGCTCACGGTGCCGCTGGCTACGCTGGGGGCGATGGTGGCGATCTGGTGCCGCGCCAATTGGTTGCAGGCCGGCAGCAGCTGGCCGGTGATCAGCAACGACATCTTTGCCCAGGTGGGTCTGTTGATGCTGATCGGCATGGCCAGCAAGAACGCCATCTTGATCGTCGAGCAGGCCAACGAATACCTGCGGCTGGGCATGAGCCTGAGCGAAGCCGGCATCGCCGCCGCCAAGGCCCGTTTCCAACCGATCGTGATGACCGCGGCCTCAGGTCTGGTGGGCTACATCCCGCTGATGACCGCCTCCGGCGCCGGCTCGATCAGCCGCTGGTCGATCGGCACGGTGAGCTTCGGCGGTTATCTGGTGGCCACCGTGCTCAGCCTGGGGGTGGCGCCGGTGCTGTTTGTGGTGATCAAGGGCCTCGAGCGGCAGTATCTGTTGCGCACGCCCCCCACACCGGAGAAAGGGTGAGCCATGGCCAGCGGTAACGGCACCATCAACGGGAGGCTGGTGGTGTTCGCGGCGCTGATGACGGCAGTCCTCGGAGCCCTGTTCGGTTTCACCCTGCGCTACCTGGGCCAGCCCGATCTGGGCCAGCCACGTTTTGAGAGCGCCTTCTACCAGGATTTGTACCACTGGTTCCCTCTGATCGGCGCCGGCCTGGGGGCGGTCTTCGGCGCCGGCTTCGCGGTGGTCAGCCAGACGGCGCGGGCGCGGCAACGGGCGTCGTCGCGTCGTCGAAGCCGGCGGTGATCAGCCGTGCCATGAAGATGTTGCCGATCTTCATGCCGTAGGGGGTGCTCCACCAGCGCCGCGGCAGGGCACCCTCGGGCAGATCAGTGGCATCGGCCTCCGGCGCTGCCGGGGATTCAGCCTCGGCCTCCGCTGCGTCATCGGGATCGGCAAGCAGGCCGTTCGGGTCCCAGCCCACCCGCCCGCAGAAGGCCCGAAAGCGTGCCCCATCCTGGGCGATCAGCGTCTCGAGGCTGCCCCCCAGGGAGCGGTAGATCCGCAGCTGGGCGCTGAAGCCGTAGTGGCTGCCGCTGGCGTCGCGCCAGAGCCGGTCGATGATCTGCAGGGGTGTGCCGGGGCAGGCTTCGATCGCCTCGGGCGTGATCTCGTCCACCGTGCTGCCGAGGTAGTCGTAGAGAACCCGCGTCGTTTCCCGGTCGGCAGCGTTGAAGCGGCCCTGGGCCAGCAGTTCCCTCAGCTTGGCGAAGCGCACCACGTCGGAGACAACGCTCAGACAGGCCTCGTGTTCCCGCAACTGGGCCTCGGTGGTCTCCAGCCGCCGGCTGAGAGCCGCCAGGGCGGCCTCCAGTGCGGCGACCCGCTGCTCGCCAGGGTCGGTCATGGGTGAAGAGGGCTCGTGCTGCCCATGGTGCGCACTCCATCCTGCGTGCTCAGGGAGGCCGTGGACCACCAGCGGGAATCAGGGCTCATGGCGCGGGGGTGGTGGGGAAATCCAGCACCGAGAAGAACAGGGGGAACTGATTGGCGCGGGGCGCTGGGGTGGGCAACAGCGTCTGGTTCCAGGCCCCTTTGAAGCCATAGAAGGCGTCGGCCTGTGCTTCTGGGATCTGACCCGCCAGCTGGAACTGGTCGATCACGTAGGGCAGGCCATCGGAGCCCAGGCTGGGCCCACGCATCAGGTGGAAATGCAGGTGGGGCGCCGAGGAATTGCCGCTGTTGCCCAACAGGCCCAGGGGCTGGCCGCGCCTGACCCGCTCGCCGGCGCGCACCCGCACCGATCCGGGCTGCAGGTGGGCGTAGACGGCGTAGGCCTCAGGGCCCACCTGCAGGATCACGTGGTTGCCGAGCACCGTGGCCAAGGACACCGCGCTGGGGGCCGGCAGGTTGGGGGGCACCTGCTCCGGCAGGTCGTTGCGGACATCGACGACGGTGCCATCGGCCACGGCGATCACCTCGGCGCCGAAGGAGGGGTAGCTGCCCACCTTGCTGAGGTCGCCGTTGGCGAGGCGCCCCTGGCCATCGAGACGCATCCAGTCGATGGCGAAGCGCTGGGCGAAGGCGAGCCGGCCATCGATCGGCAATCCCGTGCTGCGGTGGCCCACATCGGAGCGGCAGCAGCCGTTGATCGCCACCCAGCCCTTTCCGCCCAGGGGTGGTCCGAGCACGAACAGTTGGGGTTCGATGGCGATCGGCGCGGCGTCGTAGCTGACGGGGCCCGCCTTCCCCGGAGCCGGGCCGGTGGAACCACTGACCTTCAGCCGGTGTAGGAGCCGGGCGGGCAAGGGACCGCCGGGTGGAAGGCTGAGATTGATCAGCACCAGCCGGGCCTGGTCGAAGGGGATCACGGGATCGGCGGCGGCGCTGTTGCCCAGAGTGCGCAGGCGCGGGAGCAGCTCAGGCCCCGTGAAGCTGGCCAGCACGCGCTCGGGGCGCGTCCCATCGCGCACCTCGAGGGACTCCAGGCGGGCGGGGCTGCGCGTGGCATTGAGCAGCTCGAGTTCGTAGACCAGATGCCGTTGCCCATCCACCCCTGGCACCGCCGGGGCCAGGGGGGTGAGGGCGCGAGCGACCACGGGGGTCCACAGGGGGGGAGCCTGGGTTGCTTCAGCCACCGCGCCCCGACTGGTGGGTCTGATGATGGTCGGCAGCGGGATGGCAATCGGGGGGGGCATCGGCTGAGCCCAGATCGGGGCAGGCCCCAGCGCGAGCAACCCCCCGAGGGCCGCGAGGGTCAGGGGGCGCGCCGACGGACGTGCCATGGCGACAGCAGCAGGCAGGAACCAACCTAGGGAAGGCCGCTGAACGGCAGGTTCAGGCAGGCCTGGATCGTCGCCCCTAGATGGCTGTGGCCTCGGATCGCTCCTGGGCCGCCAGGCGCCGCCCGCAGCGCCCCAGGCCATCGCGGCAGTCGCCCTCCATCAGCAGCCCCGAGCCGCCCCAGATCAGCCGTGGCCCCAGGTCCAGCACCCCCGCCCCCAGCTCCCGCAGGGGCGCAAAGCCCAGCCCCCGGAAGTAACGCACCAGGCGCAGGTGCTGGCGTGCGTCGTCGCGGATCGCCAGCAGACGGGCGCGGCGGCAGGGGCTGGCCTCCAGGGCCCAGGCGAAGGTGGCGGCCCAGATCAGTGGTCCCACCCCGGCGGTGTCGTGGCCCTGCACCCGCATCGTGTCCAGGTGCAGCCCGCGGGCGGTGGGCAGGGCCCAGCCCTTCAGCTCCCCCAGCAACAGGGGTGCCTGAGCGGGCCTGGGCCTGGCCACCACCACCCGCAGACCCCGCAGGGCCGCGGGCCCCGTGGGGCGCATTCGCAGCAGCAGCCCCCGGGCGGCGGCCATGGCCTCGATCGACTCCAGGGTGAGCGGAGCTCCAACGACAGCGGCCTCGATCATGGGTAGGACTCCACGGCCACCACCGCGTCGATCGGCAGAGGGCCGTGGATGTGGGGAAACAGCTCGACGCCGCCTGGGGCCGCCTCCAGGGCCAGGGGCACCGCCAGGCGGGCCGGGTCGATCACCAGTTGCAGCAGCTCGGGGGCATCGACATAGAAGCGGGCGTGGGTGGCCGCCAGCTGGTGCTCGAAGCTGGCGTGGATGAACCCCACCTGCTCCAGCGAGAGGCCGCGGGTGGAGCGTTCGTAGACGCCGGCGCGTTCGGCGGCTCGCCACTCCTCGGCCAGGGCCAGGTGATGGATCAAGCGCCCCTTGGGGAACAGCCGCGGCGACTCACCTGGAGCCCAGGGCGGCTCCCGCTCCATCACCACCGCCAGCTCGGGGCTGGCCAGAAAGCGTCCCAGCCAGGTGTGAAGGGGGGCCAGATCGGGGAGGCGATCGAACCAGCCGGCATCGGCCTGGCGGAACTGGCGCACGAAGGGCAGCAGGGCGATGTCGGCCAGGGAGGGGCGCCCCCCCAGAAGCCAGCCCCCCAACTCCAGCCGGGCGTTCCAATCGCGCAGGATGTCCAGGGTGGCCTGGCGGTGGGCCAGGGGATCGGCGCCGGCGAAGCGATGGGCGTACTTGTAGCGATCCAGATGGACCTTGAACGTTCCATCGTTGGCATCGATCAGGGCGGCGATCTGTGCCCGTTCGTTTGCGGCGGCCGGGCCGTCGCCGGCGCGGCGCCAGTCGCCGGGATCGTGCTGGCCCAGGGCCCAGGCCATCACCGCCAGGCTCTCCTCGATCACCTCGCCAGTGGGGAGCACCAGCACCGGCACGGTGCCCTTGGGGGAGGCCGCGAGCATCTCGGCGGGCTTGGCCTTCAGCTCCAGCTCCCGCAACTCCACCAGCAACCCAGCGGCTTCGATCGCCAGCCGAGCTCGGATGGCGTAGGGGCAGCGCCGAAAGCTGTAGAGGATCGGCAAGCATGGGCTCACCAGGGGCGCCCGTCCTTGTGGCTGAACCGCCAAGCTCCCTCCACCAGCTCTGCCGTCAGATCGTCGTCGGGGTAGCTGGCGCCGTCGCCGGGGCTGCGGTCGCCGATCTCCAGCAGCACCACATCCACCGCCGTACGGTTGACCAGATGGTGGGCGTTGCCATCGCCGGCGGCAAAGCCCGCCGCCAGCCCCGGGGCAAGTTCCCGCTCGCCGTGATTGGTGATCAAGGTGGGGTGGCCCTCCAGCACGTAGACGAATTCGTCCTGCTGGCTGTGGGCATGGCGCAGGGCGGTGCGGGCACCCGGCGCCAGCCGCGTCTGGTTGACGCCGAAATTCCGCAGCCCAAAGCTCTCCCCCAGCACCCGTTTCTCCCGGCCCGTCATCAGGGCAGCGAATGGGGCGGGGTAGTGGCTGCCCCGGGGGCGTGGCGGCGCCGCAGCGGCCCAGAGGGCCCTGGGCCCCAGGTCGGGCTCCAGCCAGCTACGGCGCGCCTCGATCGATTCCAGGCGCCCGCGGCTGTAGGCGGCCAGGGGCCAGTCGCGCTTCGCCAGGGGGGAAGCGAGCAGGGCGGCCAGGGAATCGGCCAGGGGCCAGCCGGGGTGGCGGGCGATGTGGCCACCCACCCCGCGCAGGAAATGGACCGTGAGCGTTTCGTGGTAGCCGGAGTGATCGCTGTTGGCGGTGCCGGTGGCTTCGTTGTAGGCGCGGATGCGGGTGCGCAGGTGTTCGAGAGCAGCGTTGAACGGGCGCTGCTCCAGGGTCTTGAGGGCCACCACCAGGTGGGCTTCGTGGGTCCAGCGGGCCCGGGGCAGGGTGCCGGCTTCGAAGGCCACCACCAATGCCTCAATCTCCGCCGCAGTGGAGGGCAACTCCAAGCTGCTCTCGGGGTGCCAGTGCTGCAGGGAGGGCTCGGCCATGGCGATCAGTTCGCGGGGCTGACGCCAAGGCTCACGCGCACGGGCATGGCGGGGCCCTTGGGCTGGAAGCTGCGCTGGGGCTCGACGCGCTCCAGGGTCAGGGCCTGGCCCTGGAGCACCAGCCGGCTTGTCATCGCTGGGGTTTGAAGCGGAGGCTGGCTCAGCACCACCTGCCGGAGCGGTTGGCCCGGGGCCTCGCGCACCCCCAGCGTCGCCGCCACGTAGCCCGCCCAGACGCATTGCACACCCTTGGGGCAGCGGTGATCCTGCACCGACTCCAACCTGACGGTGGCGGTCGTGCCCGGCACGGCCACGGTCTGGCCCAGGCCCAGCAGCAGCAGGATCAGGGCCGTCGTGCTCATGGCTCCACCCGGGCGCTGCGCTGCCTCTTCCTCTCCAGCTGTCGCTGGCGCTCGGCAAACCGCTGGCGATCGCTGTGGCTGAAGCGGCTGAGGCAATGGCGGCAGCTCACCCCCACCACGTAGCTCTCCAGGGCGCGATCCTCCGGGCCCAGGGGCAGCCCGCAGGCATGGCATTGGCTGTGGGTGCCGGGCTGGAGACGGTGGTTGAGGGCCACACGCCGATCGAACACGTAGCACTCGCCGTGCCAGCGGCTGCGGGCTTCGGGGGTGTCTTGCAGGTAGCGCAGGATGCCGCCCTGCAGCTGGTGCACCCCCTCAAAACCCTGCTGGCGCAGGTAGGTGGTGGCCTTCTCGCAGCGGATGCCGCCGGTGCAGAAGAGCGCCAGGCGCTCGGGCTGGCGCTCGGCCACCAGGGGGCGTAGCTCCTGCTCCACCCAGGCGGGAAAGTCGCGGAAGCTTTCGGTGCCGGGATCGATCGCCCCGTCGAAACTGCCGATCGCCACCTCATAGGCGTTGCGGGTGTCGATCACCAAGGTGGTGGGATCGTCGATCAGCTCATTCCAGGCTTCCGGCGGCACGTTGGTGCCCGCGCCCTGGGCTGGGTCGAGCCCCTCGATGCCGAGGGTCACGATCTCGCGCTTCAGGCGCACCTTGAGCCGCTGGAAGCTGGCCACGGTGCTCCAGCTGGTCTTCAGCTCCAGCTCCGCCAGGCCGGTGCCCGATCGGAGTGCTCTCAGCAGGGCCTCCACCGCCTCCGGCTCACCGCTGATCGTGCCGTTCACCCCCTCTGGGGCCAACAGCACCGTGCCGAGCACGCCTTTGGCGCGGCCCAGCTGCTGCAGCTGCTCGCGCAGGGCCGACAGGACTCCAGCGTTCAGGGCACCGAAGCGGTAGAAGGCCGTCACCTGCTGGGCCGCTGGCGCTGCGCTCAACAGGGGAGCGGCCTCAGCCAGGGGGCACCTCCAGGGTCTTCACCCCCGCAGCGGCCAGCAGTTCCCGATCGGCTTCCACGGCGGGGTTGCTGGTGGTGAGCAGGGTGTCGCCGTAGAAGATCGAATCGGCCCCCGCCAACAGGCACAGCAGCTGGGCCTCCCGGTTCATCTGCTCGCGCCCGGCGCTGAGTCGCACGCGGCTGAAGGGCATCAGGATCCGGGCGGTGGCGACCATGCGCACCAGATCGAGGGGATCAAAGGAGGCCTGATCCTCCAGGGGGGTGCCCTCCACCGCCACCAGGCCGTTGATCGGCACGCTCTCGGGGTGGGGATCCAGATTTGAGAGCACCTGCAGCAGGCCGGCGCGGTCCCGCACCGATTCCCCCAGGCCGATGATGCCGCCGCAGCAGAGGTCAATGCCGGCGGCGCGCACGCGGCCCAGGGTTTCGAGCCGCTCCTGGTAGCTGCGCGTGCTGATGATCTGCCCGTAGTGCTCGGGGCTGGTGTCGAGGTTGTGGTTGTAAGCGGTGAGACCGGCTTCGGCCAACCGCGCCGCCTGGGTGTCGGTGAGCATGCCGGCGGTGACGCAGGCCTCCAGCCCCAGCTCCCGCACCCCCCGCACCATCGCCAGCATCGCCTCGAAGGGGGCGCCATCGCGGATGTCGCGCCAGGCCCAGCCCATGCAGAAGCGGTGGGCGCCGGCATCTTTGGCCGCCTGGGCCCGTTCCAGCACGGGTTCCACCGCCAATGTGGGCCGTGCGCCCACGTCGGCGCTGTGGTGCATCGACTGGGGGCAGTAGGAGCAGTCTTCTTCGCAGCCGCCGGTCTTGACGCTCAGCAGGGAGGCCAGCTGCACGTGGTAGCCAGGGTTGGCGGCCCGGTGCACCTGCTGGGCCTCGAACAGCAGATCCATCAGCGGCCGTTGCAGCAGCGCCAGGATCTCGGCGACGCTCCAGTCGTGGCGCAGGCTGACCGCGGCGGGGCTGGCGATGGAAGTGGCGATCAAGGCTGGCGCTCTAGGGGCAGGGGTCGACGCCGCCGAAACGGCGCTGGCGGCCCTGGTAGTCCAGCAGGGCGGCCACCAGGGCGTCCTGGCCGAAATCGGGCCAGAGCACGTCGGTGACGTGGAGCTCGGCGTAGGCCAGTTGCCAGAGCAGGAAGTTGCTGATGCGGAATTCGCCGCTGGTGCGGATCAGCAGATCGGGGTCGGCCTCGCCGGCGGTGTGCAGCCCGGCGGCGAAGGTTTCTTCATCAATGGCGGCGGGATCGAGTTCGCCCCGGGCCACCTGCTCCGCCAGCCGGCGGGCGGCCTGCACCAGCTCGCGGCGGCCGCCGTAGTTGGTGCAGACATTGAAGTGAATGCCGGTGTTCGCCGCGGTGCGGGCGGTGGCGTCGGCGATCAGCTCCTGCAAGCCCGTGGGCAGCTGGTGCAGATCCCCAAGAAAGCGGATGCGCACCTGCTCCTGCTCGAGCGCCTCGATTTCCCGAGCCAGCACCCGCTCGAACAGCGTCATCAGGAAGCTCACCTCCTCTCCGGGCCGGTTCCAGTTTTCGGTGGAGAAGGCATAGGCGGTGAGCGCCCCGATGCCCCAGTCGCTGCAGAGCCGCAGGGTGCGCTTGAGCGCCTGCACCCCTTCCCGGTGGCCCAGCACCCGCGGCAGCCCCCGTTGGCGGGCCCAGCGGCCGTTGCCATCCATGATCACGGCCACGTGGGCGGGCAGCCGCGTTGGATCCAGAACGCTGGGCAGCACCAGCTGGGCCGGGAGCTCGGTCGTCGCTCCTTTGGCCGAAAACGGTTCGGTGGTCGCCAGGGAGCGACTCATTCGCGGGGTTCCGGCTTCTCCGGCGTCAGGCTACGACCCCCGGGAAGGGCCGCCAGCGGTGCCGGGGGACTCACTGTTTTGGCGGGGGCCTTGGTCTCGCCTTTGGGGGGGGGTTTGGTGGCCGCCTTGGCCGGGCCTTTGGCGCTGGTGGCGGCGGCCAGGGCGGCGCTGAGCAGCTCCTGAAGCCGGCTGCTGGTGATCGGCCGCTCCAGCCGCCCCTGACTGGCCAGCGAAAGGGTGCCTGTCTCCTCGGAGACCACCACGCAGAGGCAGCGGTCAAAGCGCTCGGTGAGCCCCAGGGCCGCCAGGTGGCGGGTGCCGTAGCGGTTCTCACCCTGGCGCGAGAGCGGCAGGATCACGCCGGCCGATTCGATGCGGTTGTCCTTCAGCAGCACCGCCCCGTCGTGCAGGGGGGTGTCACCGGCGAAGAGGTTGAGCAGCAGATCCACCGACAGCTGGGCATCGAGGCTGATGCCGGGATTGAGGAAGTCTTCCGGGCGAAGGTCGCTGCCGAGATCGAGCACGATCAGGGCACCCCGGCGCGCTTTCGAGAGTCGGCCCGCCGCATCGGCCAGCAGGGCGGCGGTGCCGGCGCCCATGGATTGGGCGCTGTTGCTGCCGAACAGCACATCGAGCCGACCGGTGCCCAGCAACTCCATGAGCCGACGCAGCTCCCCCTGCCAGAGGATTGCCAGGGCCAGGCTGCAGGCCAGCACCACCGCATCCACCAGCTTGCTGGTGAGCGGGAGGTTGGCGTAGCGCTGCACGAACCAGGCCAGGGCCACCAGAAAGAGATAGCCGCGCAGCAGCCAGAGGGTGCGGGGTTCGTTGACCCGCGACAGCAACAGAATCCCCAGGGCGGAGGCGAACAGAAGATCCAGCAGCAGCAGGCGCGCGTCCCAGAGGTGCTGCCAGATCACGTTTGCGGCCCCCTCCTGCGTGGGCTCAGGTTACCGGCGAGAACCGTTCGGGCAGGAGGTCGTAGCGCAGCAGTTCCTCTGGCTGTTCACGGCGCTGGACCAGCTCCGCCAGACCGCCCCCCACCAGCACCGTCGCCGGTCGGGGGATGCGGTTGTAGTTGGAGGCCATCGAGGCGTTGTAGGCGCCGGTGGCGAAGACCACCAGCACATCGCCCGGAGCCGCGGGTGGCAGGGCCAGATCCTTGAGGAGCACGTCGCCCGATTCGCAGTGCTTGCCCGCCAGGGTCACGGTTTCGCTGGCCTCGGCCTGGGGCCGGTCGGCCAACACGGCGGTGTAGGCCGACTGGTAGGTGATCGGACGCGGGTTGTCGCTCATGCCCCCATCCACCGACAGGTAGGTACGCAGGCCCGCGATCTCCTTGCGGCTGCCCAGCTCGTAGAGGGTGACGCCCGCCGTGGCCACCAGGGAGCGTCCCGGTTCGCACAGCAGCCGGGGCAACTCCAGCTGGCGTTCGCGGCAGGCCGCCGCCACCGCTTCGGCCACGGTGCGCACCCACTCTTGGATCGACGGGGGGTCATCGGAGCTCACGTAGCGGATGCCCAGGCCGCCGCCCACGTTCAGGTCCGTGCAGGGGTGGCCGAGGGAGCGGGCCAGGGCGAGGGCATCGGCCATCACCCCGGCCAGGTCCTGGTGGGGCTGAAGCTCGAAGATCTGGGAGCCGATGTGGGCGTGAAGCCCCCGCAGGCGAGCCCAGGAACAACCCGCCAGGTGACGCAGCACCGGCTCCAGCTGGTCGGGATCGAAGCCGAACTTGCTGTCGAGGTGGCCGGTGCGGATGTACTCGTGGGTGTGGCACTCGATGCCGGGGGTGAAGCGCAGCAACAGCGGCACCGGCTCTTCGGGGCTTGCACCGAAGGCGGGGGCCAACCCAGTGAGAAGTTCGATGTCGCGCCAGTTGTCGAGTACCACGGTGACACCGTGAACCAGCGCCAGGGCCAGCTCCGCTTCCGATTTGTTGTTGCCATGAAAGACGATGCGCTCGGCGGGCATGCCCCCCTCCAGGGCCGTGAGCAGCTCGCCGGCGGAGACGGCATCGAGCCCCAGTCCCTCGGAGGCCACCAGGGCGCTGATCGCCAGGCTGCTGTTGGCCTTGGAGGCGTAGAGGGCCAGCGACGGGCCGGGGTAATGCTCGAGCAGGGCTTCGCGGTAGGCGCGGCAGGTGGCCCGCAGGCTGGCCTCATCGAGCACGTAGAGCGGTGTGCCGTAGCGGCGGGCCAGCACCGAGAGGGCCACACCGCCCACCTCCAGGCGACCTTCGGCGTCAAGCTGGGTGGTGATCGGGGTGAGGTTGCGGTTGGGGCTGAGCAGGTCTCGGCCGGCCTCATAGGGGCGGCCCCCGGCCTGGGTGGCGCTCAAGGTCACGATTTGAGTGGTCACGGCTTCACCGGCATGCTCCTGTTCGCTGGCGACAGTCGTTTCACCCGGTACTGCCGTGGTCATGGGGTGGGCTCCGCAGCGAAGACTGAATTCGAACCAATCTACGAACGACCGGCGGACCCGATGGTGAGCGGTGAACGTCCCCGTGCCCCCCTGGGCCACAGCAGCGGCCATCCCATGGCACACCAGGCGGCCCGCCCCAGCCTGAGGCTCCCTTGAGCGCCGCAGGCCCCAACGGGGACCGGCGGCCCCTGGAGGTTCGAACGGGCGAGCTTGGGGAGACCCACCTGTTCGCCTGCCGTGCCCTCGATCGGTCCGCCCTGGGCGGCTTCTGGAGCGAGGGCCAGTGGGCCACGGAACTGGCCGATCCGCGCCGGCCCTGCCTGGGGCTCTGGCAGCAGGACTCCCTGGTGGCGGCGGCCTGCGGCTGGCTGATCGTCGATGAGCTGCACATCACCCTGGTGGCGGTGGATCCCGCCCAGCGGCGCCGCGGGCTGGGCCGGCGGGTGCTTGAGGTGCTGCTGGGGCGCGCCCAGGCCCTGGGGGCGGAGCGCGCCACTTTGGAGGTGGCCGCTGACAACGCCGCCGCCGTGGGGCTTTACGGGTCGCTGGGATTTCACACCGCTGGCCGACGTTGCCATTACTACCGCGATGGCCGGGATGCTCTGATCCAATGGCGCCAGCTGGGGCCAAGGGCCGTCTGAAACCGACGGTTCGACAGGTACGGATTGCCGACCATTGTTGTTGCAATCACCCCCCATATTTCCGGGTGATTCGTTGTTGTTTTCGCTTGGGTCGCTCTAGGCGTGGCAAGGGTTCTGGCCATTCCGATCGGGAGCTGCGCAGGCCCACGACAATCCTGATAGGTTGGGGTCACCTGCATTTGGCACCGCACATGTTCGAGCGGTTTACCGAGAAGGCCATCAAGGTGATCATGCTGGCCCAAGAGGAGGCCCGCCGCCTGGGTCACAACTTCGTGGGCACCGAGCAAATCCTGCTGGGCCTGATCGGCGAAGGCACCGGTGTGGCCGCCAAGGTGCTCAAGTCGATGGGGGTCAACCTCAAGGATGCCCGCGTCGAAGTGGAGAAGATTATCGGCCGCGGCTCCGGCTTCGTGGCCGTGGAGATCCCCTTCACGCCCCGGGCCAAGCGTGTGCTGGAGCTCTCCCTCGAGGAGGCCCGCCAGCTGGGCCATAACTACATCGGCACCGAGCACCTGCTGCTGGGGCTGATCCGTGAGGGTGAGGGCGTCGCCGCCCGGGTGCTGGAAAACCTCGGCGTTGACCTGGCCAAGGTGCGCACCCAGGTGATCCGCATGCTCGGCGAGACCGCTGAGGTCACCTCCGGTGGCGGTGGCGGCAAGGGCTCCACCAAGACCCCCACCCTTGATGAATTCGGCAGCAACCTCACCCAGCTGGCGGCTGACGCCAAGCTCGATCCCGTGGTGGGCCGCCACAACGAGATCGACCGGGTGATCCAGATCCTGGGCCGCCGCACCAAGAACAATCCCGTGCTGATCGGCGAACCCGGCGTCGGCAAAACCGCCATTGCTGAGGGGCTGGCCCAGCGCATCCACCTGGGCGAGGTGCCCGACATCCTCGAAGACAAGCGCGTCCTGACCCTTGATATCGGCCTGCTCGTGGCCGGCACCAAATACCGGGGCGAGTTCGAGGAGCGCCTCAAGAAGATCATGGAGGAGATCCGCAGCGCCGGAAATGTGATCCTCGTGATTGACGAGGTGCACACTCTGATCGGTGCCGGCGCCGCCGAGGGGGCGATCGACGCCGCCAACATCCTCAAGCCCGCCCTGGCCCGGGGTGAGCTGCAGTGCATCGGCGCCACCACGCTGGATGAATACCGCAAGCACATCGAGCGGGATGCGGCCCTGGAGCGTCGCTTCCAACCGGTGATGGTGGGCGAACCCACGGTGGCGGACACGATCGAGATTCTGCGCGGTCTGCGTGAGCGCTATGAGCAGCACCACCGGCTCAAGATCAGCGACGAGGCCGTTGTCGCCGCCGCCACCCTGGGCGATCGTTACATCTCCGACCGCTTCCTGCCGGACAAGGCGATCGATCTGATCGATGAGGCCGGCAGCCGTGTGCGCCTGCTCAACTCCAAGCTGCCCCCGGCCGCCAAGGAGCTCGACAAGCAGCTGAGGGCGGTGCAGAAGCAGAAGGAAACCTCCGTCCGCGAGCAGGACTACATCAAGGCCGGCGAGCTGCGTGACAAAGAGGTGGAGCTGCGTGAGCAGATCCGCTCGATCCTTCAGGCCCGCCGTGATGAGGAGCCCAGCGGCTCCGCCGCTCCCGTGCTCGAAGGGGAAGCCACCACTTCCATTTCCGCCGACGTCGCTCCTGCGGGTGATGCGGGCAGCGCCTTCGGCGGAGCGAGCATCGATTCCGACGGCGACCGTATTCCTGTGGTCACTGAGGAAGACATCGCCCATATCGTCGCCTCCTGGACCGGTGTGCCCGTCCAGAAGCTCACCGAGAGCGAATCGGTGAAGCTGCTGAACATGGAGGAGACCCTCCACCAGCGGTTGATCGGTCAGGACGAGGCGGTCAAGGCGGTGTCGAAGGCGATCCGGCGGGCACGGGTGGGGCTCAAGAACCCCAACCGGCCGATCGCCAGTTTCATCTTCTCCGGCCCCACCGGCGTGGGCAAAACCGAGCTCACCAAGGCTCTGGCCGCCTACTTCTTCGGCAGCGAAGAGTCGATGATCCGGCTCGACATGTCGGAGTTCATGGAGCGCCACACGGTCAGCAAGCTGATCGGCTCGCCTCCGGGCTACGTGGGCTTCAACGAAGGCGGCCAGCTCACCGAGGCAGTCCGGCGCCGGCCCTACACCGTGGTGCTGTTCGATGAAATCGAGAAGGCCCACCCGGATGTGTTCAACCTGCTGCTGCAGCTCCTGGAAGATGGTCGCCTGACCGACTCCAAGGGCCGCACGGTGGACTTCAAGAACACCTTGATCATCATGACTTCCAACATCGGCTCGAAGGTGATCGAGAAGGGTGGTGGCGGCCTGGGTTTCGAATTCTCCGGCGCTGGCGTCGAAGACACGAACTACAACCGCATCCGCTCGCTGGTGAACGAGGAGCTCAAGCAGTACTTCCGCCCAGAGTTCCTCAACCGGCTCGATGAGATCATCGTCTTCCGCCAGCTCAGCCGCGACGAAGTGAAGCTGATCGCCGAGATCATGCTGCGGGAGGTGTTCGCGCGCATGCAGGAGAAGGGCATCACCCTTTCCGTCACCGAGGCGTTCAAGGAGCGCCTGGTGGAGGAGGGCTACAACCCCAGCTATGGGGCCCGCCCCCTGCGCCGCGCCGTGATGCGCCTGCTGGAAGACAGCCTGGCCGAGGAGTTCCTCACCGGGCGCCTCAAGGATGGCGACTCCGCCCTGGTGGATGTCAATGAGGAGAAGCAGGTGGTGATCCGCCACCAGACCATCACCGCGCCGCTGCCGGAGCTGGCAGGGGCGAGTGCCTGAGGGGCCGGGCGCTTAGCGCCTCTGATTCAGAAGATTTGGGGGGCCGATGGGCCCCCTTTTTCATGGAATGGTGTTGTCAATCGTGCGCAAATTACGACCATCCTTCCGAGCGGCCGAATGCAATTGAGCCCAGCCAACAAGCCGCGATGGGCACTTTCTCCTACGGCGATCGATCACTCAACCCACGAGGGCTCTACTCCTTTACGCAGGCATAAAAAACTCCCCGTAGCAACGTGATCAGCCACCCACTTTTCCATTGCTGGCAACGAGGTCAAATCCTGAAGGATTGCACATACCATGGCGGCTCATCTCGGAGGCTGGCCATGCTCCACCGGATCCTTGCGGCACCAGGCAGGGCGTCGGGACTGCGGCTTGGCCTGATCGCGGCGACAGGGATCGCTTCCCTCAGTGCTTGCTTCCAAGCCCAGGCCATGCCGCTTCTGGGGCCAACCGTGTTGGCCCAGGCGGCGCCGGCGATGGCGGAGAACCTGCCGCCCCAAGTACGCGAGTGGATTGACCAAGCGAAGGCATTGGAAGACAAGGGTTCCTACCAGGAGGCCTTGCTGCTACAGGAGAAGGTGCTGCAGTGGGCCAGGGCCAACCTGGGGGGGCGTCACCCTCTCGTCGCGACCAGCCTCCATCGCCTGGGGTTTTTGAACAGCGCACTGGGTCGCCTCGTCGAAGCCTTGCCACCCGCGGAAGAAGCTGTGAGGATTCGCCGCGAGCTGGCGGTCGGCAACCCCGCATTCCGCGGCGATTTAGCCAACAGCCTCAACAACCTAGTCATTTTTTACATGGATTTGGGCAGCTACGCCGAAGCCTTGCGGCCCGCGGAAGAAGCGGTGAAGAACTACCGCGAGCTTGCGACCAGCAACCCTTCCTTTCGTCGCGGTCTTGCTGACAACCTCTCCAACCTGGGCACGGGTTACAAAGAGCTTGGCCGTAGCGCCGAAGCCCTGCCGCCCAGCGAAGAAGCGGTGAAGATCTACCGCGAGCTTGCGGCCAGCAACCCTACCTTACGCGGTGATCTGGCCAGCGGCCTCAACAACCTTGGCGTTAGTTACCAGGACCTGGGCCGCTCCGCCGAAGCCCTGCCTCCCACGGAAGAGGCGGTAAAGATCCGCCGTGAGCGGGCGGCCAGCAACCCGGCTTTCCGTGGCGATCTAGCCACCACCATCAACAACCTGGGCAACATCTACAGCGCGCTGGGCCGCCGCGCCGAAGCCCTGCCGCTCACCGAAGAAGCGGTGAAGATTCGCCGCGAGCTGGCAGACAGCAAACCGGCCTCCCGCGGTGATCTGGCGGCCAGCCTCAACAGTCTGGGCAACCGTTACAGCGAACTGGGCCGCCGCGCCGAAGCCCTGCCGCCCACGGAAGAAGCGGTGAAGATTCGCCGCGAATTGGCGGCCAGCAATCCAGCCTTCCGCGATGATCTGGCCGGCAGCCTTGACAACCTGGCCTTGCGTTATGGAGAGCTCGGCCGCCGCGCCGAAGCCCTGCCGCCCAATCAAGAAGCGGTGAGGATCTTCAGCGAGCTGGCGGCCAACAACTCTTCTTTTCGCGTCAATCTGGCGAATAGCCTCAGCAACCAGGGCACCTTTCTTGCCGACCTAGGCCGCTTCGCCGAAGCTGTGCCGCCCAATGAAGCCGCAGTGAAGATTCGCCGCGAGCTGGCGCTCAGTAATCCTGCTTTCCGCGGTGATCTGGCCATGAGCCTGAATAACCTTGGAAATATTTACAGCGTGCTGGGTCGACGGGCCGAAGCCATGCCACTCACGGAAGAATCGTTGCCAATCCTCCGCGAGTTGGCGACCACCAACCCGGCCTTCCGTGGTGATCTGGCCAGCAGCCTCAGCAACATCGGCATGCGTTACAGAGAGCTGGGTCGCCCTTCCGACGCCCAGCCGCCCATGGAAGAAGCATTGAAGATCCGTCGCTTGCTGGCGGCCAGCAACCCGGCCTTCCTACCGGATGTTGTGAAGTCATCATTCATCCTGGCTCTTTACTTCCTCGATCAGCAACAGGCCATCAAGGCTGAACCCCTGCTGCGCGAAGCGTTGGGCAGCCAGGTGCTGTTTCTGCAAGGCCAATTGCCCTTGCTGGCGGAGGTGCAACGCCAGCCCCTGTTGCAGACCTTCGGAGAGGGTTGGTTGGTGAATTACTCGGTGGCCGGCAGCGGCGGTGGCGGTGCTGAGGTGGCCCTGTTTACCCGGCTGAACCGCCACGGTCTGTTGCAGGACATCGAACGGCGCCAGGCGCTGCTGGCCCGCGCGCCCGGGCCCCAGCGCGCGCTCAGTGAACAGCTCAAGGCGCTGACGGCGCGGCTGAGCGATGCCTCCTTGGGTCAGCCTGAGCGGTTGGCGCTGCAGAAGGAGCGCGATCAACTGGAACAACAGCTCTACCGCCAGCTGCCCGCCCTAAAGCCGAGGCTGGTGGAG
>NZ_JAGQCS010000012.1 GCF_024346315.1 Cyanobium sp. ATX 6F1 | reverse complement strand
AGGGCTCACCACCGGTGAGTCGCAGGGTGTGCACCCCAAGGGATACGGCCGTCTCCACGAGCTGAACGCGCTCGCCCTGGCTGAGCAGCTCAGGTGGATCTTCCCCCTCCGGGCAGCAGTAGGGGCAGGCCAGGTTGCAGCGGGCCGTGAGCGAGAGGCGCAGCACCCCCAGGGGCCGGCCGAGCTGATCCAGTGGACCTTGCGCCATGGGGCGCAGGCTAGGGCCAGAGCGCGGCGGCGGTGGCGGGGTCGTTGGCGTTGCGCAGGGGGGCGGCCGGCAGGGGCACGCTGCGGGCGCCCACCGCCTCCAGCCAGCCCTGCAGGCTGCGGCGGCCCAGGGCGAGGTGAGCCTCAAGCGACGCCCGGTGCTGTTGATCGGCGGGGTAGATCCCGAGCAGCGGCTGCAGGCGTTCGCCATCGTGGGCCACCAGCGGCTGCCCGGGGTCGCCGTGCGCTTCCTGGCAGAGGATGTCGAGGCTGGTGCGATCCAGCCAGGGCATGTCGACGGGACAGAGCAGCAACAGGGCGCCCGGGTGGTGCTCCATCAGCCGCCCCAGGGCCCGCAGGGGCCCCTCCCAGGGGGCCGGTTCTTCAAGGGCCTCCAGGGGCACCGCCAGGGAGGGGGCGATGGCCCGGGCCAGCTCCAGATGGCTGGGGTGCCGGCTGAGCACGCTGATCGGGGCTTCGAGCTGGGCCAGCAACCGCAGGCTGCGCTCCAGCCAGCTGCCCCCTTCCGGGTGGGGCAGCAGGGCCTTGTCGCGGCCCATGCGGCAGCTCTCACCGCCACTGAGCAGGCAGGTCCGCAGGGCCGAGTCGCCAGCGTTCGCTTGGAGCTCTGACTCCATCAGATTGCCTTTCGCTGGGCAGAGCTTTCGATCACCTTTCCCCGTTGCATGGCGGATCGATCAGGCCGAATTCCTGGAGGGCCCGCGGCAGGTTGCGGTGCTCATGGCCTGGGTGGCTGAGTTTGACGAGGGCGAAGCGTTGCAGTTCATCGAGTGCCTCCCAATCCCGGAGGGTGATGGCGTTTTCGATCTGATCGCAGGCCAGCTGCAGGACCTCCGGAACGACGGCGGTTTGTTGCCAAAAGGTGGCCATGGCAGGCTCCAGGGGTTGGGCGGGTCCGTCCGGCATCGAGGCCGTGTGCTCCATCAGCCAGCCACGCAGCTCGGCCATCGCGGCGGGATCATCGGACCAGGCCAGAACGAGAGCACGCTCTTGGCCCTCGAGGGCATGCCAGTGGCTCAACTTGAGTTTCACCCCGGCCAGGTCGAGCTTGCGGCGCACCGCCATCGGCAGACAGCGCAGATCGCTCACGAAGTCCGATTCGAACCTGAAACAGTGGTTGTGGAGGCTGGGTTTCTGCGGAGTCATGGGATCAGATCCTGGCGCCTTCTTTCGCCGTTGCCGCTGCTCAGAAGGGTCCGGGACTGATCCAGACCCGCCTCCAGGCTGTTGCATCGATCAGCCAGCCACAGGAAGGTTCCCAGGTTCCAGGTGAGGGGCCTGGCCAGGGGTCCCTCGCCCACCAAGGCCGCCTTGGCCTGATCACCCCAGGCTTCGATCCCCTGCCAGCCCAGGTCTTCGCCGCCGAGTCCATGGCCCTGGGGATCGAGGATCAGACGCTCCACCTGGCCATGCCTGACCCGGGCGGCGATGCCGGAGCGGCTGGTGGGCAGGTCGGTGGAACCCTCCAGCCCCTTGATCGTCAACAGGTCGGTTTCGCCCGCTTCCGCCAGCGCCTCCCAGGCCCGCGGTTCGGTGGGTGGGTGGACGAAACCGCTCACCAGCAGATGCTCCCCCTGGTGCGGCGTCCAGAGCAGTTCCAGGCTGGCCACCGGTGGTCGCTTTCCGATCTCCACCCGCACCGGCAGCAGTCGTTCGGCGGCTGGGAAGTGATCGGGTTGGTGGGTGAGCGCCAGGTTGAAGCGGTCGAGCCGCGCCTGCACGGTCTCCAGCGTCAGCCCCCGCCATTCGATCCCGAGGGCGGCGAACAGCTCGGCCAGGGTGACGCCGTACTTGACCGGCATCGGACCGCCGCCGTGCAGCACCACAGGCTGGCCGCTGGCCGCCAGCAGCAGCGCCACCAGGGGCAACAGCGGCGCCGTGCGCTTTCGGCCGTCATAGGGGACGCCGAAGCAAAGGGCCCGCTGGCCTGACGTGCGCAACACGGGCCCTCGTGCCCTGTAGCTGTCAATCATGCCCGCCAGCTCCTGTGGCGCCGGCCTGCGGATGCGGTGGGCGATCAGAAACGCCCCAAGCTGGGCCTCGCTCGGAGCCCCTTGCAGCATCAGGTCGAGGGCTTCTTGGGCCTCGGCTCGGCTGAGCCCTGTGCTGGTGTGCTCCCCACTGCCGATCTTGCCGATCAGTTCCCGGAACCGCAGTCGCTCCGGACTCAGCGCGGCGGCCGGTAAGAGCTGGGGGCGCACCTCCATGGTTGCGGTCGG
Source organism: Cyanobium sp. ATX 6F1 (assembly GCF_024346315.1). Taxonomy (NCBI): domain Bacteria; kingdom Bacillati; phylum Cyanobacteriota; class Cyanophyceae; order Synechococcales; family Prochlorococcaceae; genus Cyanobium; species Cyanobium sp. ATX 6F1. Next base: position 59,297 of record NZ_JAGQCS010000012.1, on the reverse strand, counting down.
GGCAGAGGCCCGTGGATTCTGGGCATTCCCGCCGGTGGATGGTTGCCATCGGCCCCCGGCGGGTGGGACAGGGTGGCAGGGTGGGCAGAACTAGCGTCCAAGTCGGCCGTTGACCGACCTCCCCAGTCCATTACTGCTCGTGGTGCACGGCCGCGCCGGTGGGGAGATTCCTGAAGAGCTGCAGGCGCTGGCCGCGGCGGTGGAGGAGTCCCGTAAGAGCCCGGTGCGACTCCAGGCCCTCTCGGCGTGCGAACAGCCAGCCTTCCCGTCACCGGAGCAGCGGCTCTCGGGTCTCACCCTGGTGCCCCTGTTCCTGTTGCCCGGCCATCACGTGCGCCATGACATCAAGGTCATCGCCGCCGATTGGCGACGGCAGGGTCCCCTGCGGCGCCTGCCGTTCCTCGGGGCCTGGCCCCTCTGGCAGCGGGCCCTGGCGGAGGCGGGCGCCGAGGTGCGCGTGGCGGGACGTCAGCCGGTCTGGTGGCACCACCCGCTCGAAGGCCCCCTGGCCGCGCGCTATCTGCGCCACCTGGAGCGGGTGATCGAAGCCCCCTGTCGGCCCGCTGAGGGGGCTGATTCATACACTCAGGCCAGCCCCGCCAGGGACCAGGTGGCGCTGCCCCTGGCTCTGGCGGCCAACCGTCTCACCGATCAGCTCGGCCCACCTCTGTTGCAACGCCTCCGATTCCATCAGGTTCTGCTGCAACGGCTCGTTGCCCTGCCATGAGTGAGCCGATCCCCGGCAAGGTGTACCTGGTGGGGGCGGGTCCGGGGGATCCGGAGCTGCTCACGCTCAAGGCCCATCGGCTCCTGCGCGCGTGCGATGCCCTCGTCTACGACTCCCTGGTGCCCAAGGAGCTGCTGGAACTCACGCCGGAGCATTGCGAGCGCCACTTCGTGGGCAAGCGCCGCGGCCACCATTCCGTGCCCCAGCCCAGCACCAACGCCGTGCTGGTGGAGCTGGCCCAGCGCCACCGCTGTGTGGTGCGGCTCAAGGGGGGGGACCCGTTCCTGTTCGGCCGCGGTGGCGAAGAGGCGGCCCACCTGGTGCGCCATGGGGTGCCGGTGGAGGTGGTGCCGGGGGTGACCGCCGGCATCGCGGCGCCCGCCTATGTGGGCATCCCGATCACCCACCGCCGGGCGGGCTCATCGGTCACGTTTGTGACCGGTCATGAGGAGATCGACAAGGGCCGGCCAGGGGTCGACTGGCGCGGCCTGGCCCGCTGCAGCGACGGGCTGGTGATCTACATGGGCCTGCACAACCTGCGCCGGATCTGCGAGGAACTGATGGCGGGAGGCCTGGGGGCCACCACGCCGGCGGCGGTGATCCAGCAGGGAACGGTGAACGGCCAGCGGGAGCTGGTCACGGAGCTGGCCCAGCTGGCGGACCGGGTGGAGGCGGAGGGGTTTGAGTCCCCCTCGATCGTGGTGATCGGCCAGGTGGTGGAGGAGCGGGTGCCGTCCTGCGCCCCCGCCCCCGCGGACGTGGAGCTGCCGATCCCCTTCTGACGCCCCCCTGGTGAGCCCAGTGGCGCGGCCCATGCCGGGCAGCTTGGCGGTTTCCGTCAAGCCGTCCTCACATTTCTTCATCCAGCGAGCCAGGATGAAGGCTGTTGATCTTCAAGCCATGCCCACCCTCTCGCTGCTCGAAGGCTTCCTGGGCTTTCTGATCGCCACCGTGGCGCTCTGGGCCTTTCGCCTCTCCGCCTCCCCCCGACTGCAGCCCTGAACGCCCCCTTGGTCGCCCTTGGAGCCGTCGGCTCCAAGCCCTAAGTCAACGACAGGGCCCTCACCACTCCTGAGAACCTTCCGACCCCCTTTCCCCGATGAAATCTCTGCTGAGCCGCTATTTCCTCAAGGACGGCTTCTTCGCCAACGCCGGCCTGCTGATCCTGCGGCTGTCGATCGGCCTGATGATGATCCATCACGGCCAGGAAAAGCTGGCCGATCCGGCCACCTTCGCCGCCAATTACGTGGTGCCGTTGCACCTCCCCTTCCCGCTGTTCTTCGCCCAGTTGGCCGGTTTCTCCGAACTGTTCGGCTCCTGGTTCGTGATTCTCGGCTTTCTCTCCCCGCTGGGAGCCCTTGCCCTGACCGGAACGATGTCGGTGGCCGCTTACCAGCACATCCTCACCAGCGGGCTGAACATCTACGTGCTTGAACTGGTGGTGCTCTACATGGGCGGCAGCCTGGCGATCCTGCTGAACGGTCCGGGCCGTTTCTCCTTTGATGCCGGCATTGTCTCCGGGCTGCTTGCACCGGATTCAGAGGGGTCAGATCGTTCCGACGACTTCGGCACGATCCAAGGCGTTGAGCTCATGGCTGTGCCCATCCGAGCCGATGATTCCGCCGTGATGGTGAATCGTCGGTCCCTGCTCCGGCGCTGAGCCCAGGCTCACTCCAGCTGGAGCACCCCGCGGGTGCGCTGGCGCCGCTGTTGGTCCTGGGCGTTGAAGTCGGCCATGCAGTTCCCCCTGGGCACCAGCAGGCAACTCACGTAGTCGGAGGCATCGATCAGGGCCGCCCGCAGGGCCTTGGCCGCCGGGGTGCGCTGGCTCTGGCTGTTGCGGTTGCCGAAATTCAAGGTACCGGCGGCGCCCGTGAGCACCTGGCCGGTGCGACCCATGTTCGGGGCCAGCAACAGGGCCAGGCCAGCTGCGGGCAGCAGGCTGACGCCGCTCGACCTGGCTTCTGCGGCGTTGCTGGCGCGGCCCTCCACGGTGCGGGAGCCGACCACCTCGCCGGTGCTGCTGTCCACCACGCGGATGTCGATCGCCACGTAGTCCTTGGTTTCCAGCTGCTCTTTGGCGGTGCCCACCCCCATCAAGCCGAAGTTGCTGCCGGAGGCCTTGCTCTCCACGTTGCTGTCATAGGAGGTGACGGTGCCGAGCACGATGTAGCGGGCGCCGGTCATCTGGCCCTTTTTGGCGGCGGAACTGCCGGTGCCCTTGCGCACGATGCCCAGATCGGCCAGCTCCTGCTCGGAGAGCACCTCCTTGAGGTTGCGGCGCTCCACCACCTGGAGATCACCGGTGGCCTGGAGTTCATTGGCCAGGGCGGCGGCCAGGTCCTGGGCCACGGGCCCCTGCCACCACCAGGTGCTCTGGGTGACGGTGTTCTTGAAGTCGGGTACCGAGACGGTGGGGCGTCGCTGGCTGGAGCGGATCGGCTGGCTCTGCTGGGCGCTGGCAACCAGGGGGCTCAAGCCCAGGCCCGTCACCAGCAGCAGGGCCGACAGCGGGGAGAGAAACGCACGCAAGGAGGGCACGGCGGGCTCGGGTGGGGTGGCCTGCTCATTGAAGCAATGCACCCGGGTGGCCACCGATGGGTGATGACGCCACTTGCAGCACCGGCTGCGAACCTTGGATTACCGCCCGTTCGGTAGCGAACTGAACGGCCCGGGGGGGCGGCGGTTCGGTTAGGTGGGAGGACTTGACCTTCCTTGATCGGAAGGACGATCGCCATGCCCAGTTCAGGCCTGCTTCTGGATCCAGCCCGGCGGGGACCACGCCCGGCACCGATGTTCGAGCTGATCCCCTACGAGAAGTTCCGCGACACCCCCGCGGTGCGTTTCTTCGACATCACCGTGCCCACCTCCAATGCCCGTGATCTGGTGGTGCACACGGGCCCGGCGATCAGCCCCCCCGACGATCCTGAGAGCGGTTCCTGGCAGTTCTATCTGCACCCCCACCAGGAGGACAACCTGCTGGCGATGCAGGGCGGGCGCACCTTCTATCTGGTCAACCTGGGCTGGAACTACCCATTCCACATCGTGCGCCTGGAGATGGGTGGCGACATCCTGCGCATTCCTCCCGGCACCTTCCACCGCTCGGTCTCCGACCCCAATGGCTCCCTGGTGCTCAACCAGGCGGTGCGGGAAAAGGGGGCCAGCCTCGTGCGTGAGTTCCGGGTCTACAACAGCAGCCGCATCCCGCGTCTGTTCGCCACCACCTCCCGCACCGCGCCGCTGCCCAAGCTGCACGGGGTGAGCTGGTAGGGAAAGCCTCAGAACAGCTTGAAGGGGTTGAAGCCCCCGCCTCCCTTGCCCCCTTTGCCCTCGGGCTTGCCTCCGCCGTCTGGGAGGCCCATCCCGTCGAAGGGCGGCAAGGTCGTCCGCGACTGGCGCTCCAGCGTCACCACCCAATCGGGGCCTTGGAGAACGGTCACGCCGCCGTAGGCCTGCAGGCTGGTGGTGGGTAACTCCATCGCCCGACGCGCTTCGGCGCTCATCACGCAGGAGCTGCGCTCAGGGCCCAGCAGCTGCCCCTGGGCCACCAGCTTGGCGACCACCGATGGGGTGAGCTCGCCTTCGGCTTGGCTGAGTCCATCGCGCTGGGCACTGGATTCCCAGATCACGATGTCCCGGTTCTCCTTGCCGCCGCCTTTGCCCAGGCCGATCACCTGGCCGCCGTAGGCCAGGGCCTTGGGCAGCGTGCCCCAACTCAGGCGCAGGGCCTCACCCTCCGGGGCCGTTTTCAGATCCAGGGCGCCGAGGAAATCTTGGGAGCCATCGAGGCTGAAACGAATCTCGGGGCTGTAGTTCCCGCTCACCACGTGCTCCCCCACCAGGGAGGCGCTGAGGGGAATCTTCGGGGACTCGTTGCCGCTGGGCCAGGTGCCGGTGGTGCCGCCGGGCCCAGGGCGAAGGGCGGGGTTGGCCCGAAGGGTCCTGAACGCTTCCGCCAGCCGCGTGCGGTCGGTGCCCAGCTCGATCACCTCCGGCTGACCGGGTCCCGCCTGGGCGCCACAGCCCCAGAAGCGCAGCAGCCTCGCCTTGGCGCCGGGCTCGATCGGCGGGATCTCCCCAGGCGGCTCAGGGCTGCTGCCCTGGGGGCTCAGCAGGGGCAGGGCCGTGCCCAGTTGCAGTCTCGCAGGGATCCTGTGCTCCGCCTGGGGTGCGGTGGCTGGGGTGCGGGGGGATTGGAGCCGCAGCAGCAGGCTCCGGTTGGTCTCGGTGCTGAAGCTCACCGAGCCGCCGCCCATCATCTGGCCCAAGGACGGCATCTTGATCGTGCGCGCGGTGGTGGTCTCCGCGCTGATCCGGTAGCGGGCCAAGGGGGTGGTCTTGGCGGCGGCTGCCGGGCCCCGGCGGGTGGTCTTGGGGGTGGCGGCCTCGGCCGCAGAAGCCCCAGCGAAGCCCATGAGCAGCAGAGCGCTCAGCAGCAGGCGGGCGGTAGGGCGTTGCATCGGTGGTGGGGCTGGCGAAAGGGTTTCAGGCGGGCAGGGGTTCCAGGCGCAGATCGACCGTGACGTCCCCGGGGTTGGCGGCGCGCCAGGGGGCCGCCTTCAGCCCTTCGCCGGGAGAGCTCCCGTCGCTAGGGGTCTCCGGACGGAAGCCGTCGCGCTCGCTGGCCAGGGTCCAGTAGCCCTCCAGTGCCGCGTCCGAGCCGGCGCCGGTCTCCAGCACCGCCAGCTCCAGGGGCACATGGGGGGCGATCGCGGGATGCAGGCAGGGGTAGAGCTGCTCCTGGCGATAACGCACGGCCACCGGCCGTTCTCCCAGGGTCAGCGGTCGCCCGTTCAGCACCACCGCGAAGCGCTGGCGGAAGGCCGCGGAGGAAATCAGTTCGAAGCGGCGCAGGGAGCTGTCGACGAAGCGGCTGGTGCTGCCCCCTTCCACCGGGGTGTCGCAGAGCAATGGCCAGGCTTCCCGGGCCCGGCGGACCTCCAGCCGTGCCTCCCCCTGCTCCCAGGCCAGCAGCCGTGGGTTCTGCCAGTCCCAGATGGTACGGAAGGTCTTGGGATCGAGCATCAGTCCATCGGCCGCCAGCCGGGCCAGCACCGCCTCCAGGTCGGCCAGCAGGGCGCTGGGCAGCATCAGCGCGTCGTGGAGCCGGGGGCCGAAGGGCTCCATCGTCTCCGGCCGGTGCGCTGGCTCCAGCAGATGCACCGCCAGGGCGCTCCAGAGCAGGGCGATGGCCCCGATCCATTCGGTGCGCGGCAGGGTTTCGATCGCCCGAAACTCGATCAGTCCCTGGCAGCCGGCGGCCCAGGCGGGATTCCAGAATTTGTCGATGCTGATCTCACTGCGGTGGGTGTTGCCACTGCGGTCGGCATGGAGGTGGCGCAGGGTTTCGCTGATCAGCACGCGTTGATCGCCCTCTGGCAGGTCTTCGATCACCTGATGGGCGAGCTCCAGATCGAGCCAGGAGGCACTGCCCTCATCGGGCCGCGGGGCCTGGGAGGCGGGACCCACCGAGGGGTTGCTGAACAGGTAGGCCAGGCTGGGATGGCGCTGCCAGAAGCGCAGCACCCCCACCAGCCAGGCGGGGCGGCTGAAGAAGGGGTTCGTTTCCAGATCGGGGCCGCCCCAGAGCAGGTGGTTGCCGCCGCCGGTGCCGACGATGTGACCATCGTCGTCCTTCCAGGAGCGCAGGCCCACCGTCGCCCCCGCTTCCTCGAGCCTCACCATCCAGCCGGCATAGGCCTGCCAGTTGGCGCACACCGGCAGGTTCACCTCCAGCACACCCGGATCGGCGGTCAGCCCCAGCACCTGCCAGTGGCCGGTGATGTCCAGGGGCAGCACACCGCTCAGCAGCGGTTGGCTTTTCCCCGCGCTGGCGGCGGCGATCAAGCGCAGCAGCTGCTCCAGGGGCTCCCGCGCCAGGGGCGGCAGGAACAGGCTCCAGCCGCCGGGGTGCACCTCCAGGGTGAGCACCTGGCGCAGCACACCCTCGGGGAAATGCTGCAGGGGCAAGCGCAGACCCGCCGGTCCGGCGGCGCCCAGCAGCTCCCTCAGGGGTTCATCCAGCGGCCATTCGGCGGCCTCCCAACCCGGTGGGGCCTCCGGATCGAGTTCAGGGTCGTGGTGGCAGAGGGGGGCGGCCCAGACCCGCCGCTCCGGGTCGAGGGTGTCCCGCAGGGCCAGGGGCCGCAGGCCGCAACCCAGGGACGCGCCGATGGCCTCCAGGAAGGGCAGAGCATCGGCCTCAAGCAGGGGGCCCAGGGCCGCGGCGGCCTCGTCGCTGATTCCCTGCTGGGGCCAGCGCACGATCGGTTCTCCGTCGGCTCCGATGATCAGGCGCAGGGCCCAACGGGGGTTCACCTCGCCGTCGTAACGCTTGCCCGGGCAATAGATCAATGTGCTGCTGGGCCAGGCTCGGCGCTGGAGTTCCAGGCCCAGGGCCCGCGCGTAACCAAGCTTGGTGGGGCCATCGGCGGCCACGGTCCACTCGGCCCCTTCCGGCAGGTCCGGCACGTAGGTGGGTTCCCCACCGAGGGTGAGCTTCACGCCGGCGGCGGCCAGGCGGCGATCGATCTCACTGGCGACGGCCAGGGACCCGGTGAGCCAGGGAGGAGTGGTCATCGGCGGTCCGTTTGTGGGGGGGAGGGGTTGTTGGCGGAGCTGGACGCAGGGCGGGGAGCCGCCGCCCAGCGCACCCGGTTCCGCCCCTCCGATTTGGCCTGATAAAGAGCCGTGTCGGCGGCGGCATAGAGGTGATCGAGGGAGTGGTCCAGGTGTTCGCTGCTGGCGGCCCCCAGGCTGATCGTCACCTTCACGGGTTCACCCTCCCAATCGATCTGTGAGGCTTCCACCTGCTGACGCACGCGCTCGAGAATCGAATCGGCCGTGGTGGTGCTGCTGGACAGGACCAAGCCGAATTCCTCGCCCCCCAGCCGGCCCACCAGGTCACGCTCACGCACGGAGACCCGAATCTGTTGCGCCACCGCCTTGAGCACCGCATCCCCACAGACGTGGCCGTAGGTGTCGTTGACGCGTTTGAAGAAATCGATGTCGATCACCGTGAGCACAAAGGGCAGGCCCTCATCGAGGCCCCGGTTCAGCATCTTTTCGCTGATTTCCATGAAGGTGCGGCGATTGGCCAGGCCCGTCAGCCCATCGGTTTCGGCCACCTGATGCAATCCGGGAAGCAAGCTCTGCTTGAGGGTCAGGGTCAGCACGGTCAGCAGACTGCCCAGGATCAGGATGCTGAGGCTCGCCAGCAGCAGCATCTGCTGAAACACCAGCAGGTTGGTGGCCTCAGCGTTGAAGGTCATCAGCACCAGGTAACGCGTTTCCCTTGGGGTGGCGTCGAAGCTGAGCTGGTTCAGCAGCCGCCACTCGGTCTGGGTGCGTTGCCAGGGCAGGTGGAACGATCGGCTGGCCAGGCGGCAGCCCGGGGTGGGCTGGGCGAAGCAGCGCAGGCTGGCGCGATCAACACCGTCGCCAAGGTCGCCGCGCTGGAGCAGCTCCGCGAGGGAGCGGCCCACCAGGGATGGCCTCGAGCTCAGCAGCACCTGGCCACTCCCGTCGAACACCACCAGCTGATCGAGGCTGTCGGTGTCAGGGCTGACGGTCTGGCTGCGGTAAAGCTGCACCATTCGCTGCTGTTCGCTTTTGCTACTTTCCGCCTGCAGGAAGGTGCTGATCGAGGCACTGATCTGATCGCTCTGACGCACGATGCTGCGGTTGGCTGCGATCAGGGCCAGGGAGCCTGTGGACATCCCGATCAGGGCGCTGCCGAGCAGTCCCACCAACGCCATGATTCGGATCAGGCGCTGGTTGACCTCGTCGGCCAGGTTCGACTGAAGCGGATGGCCAGCGAGGGTCATCGGCTCAGGCTGGGGGCAATCGGGACGCTCAGGTGAGTCTCGTCGAGCACTTCGGCCGTGATCGACCATTTGAACTTGCTCTCCACCCCCGGTGGCCCGGAGTAGGTGCCACTGACGGCCGCGGTGAGGTCCGGTTTCGAGGAGGTGGCCAGGAGGATGTAGCGGTCATCGATTGCCCCCATGCCGCTGGGGTCGAAGCCGCGCCAGCCGGCTCCGGGCAGGTAGACCTCCGCCCAGGCGTGGAGGTCGTAGCGTTCCGGTGCGGGTTCCACCAGGTGGTAGCCGCTGACGAACCGGGCCGGCAGCCCCACGCAGCGGCAGGCCTCGATCATCAGCATCGCCAGGTCGCGGCAGGAACCCACGCGCTCCTTGAGGGTGCGGCCGGCGGGCCAGGCTGGACCGGAGTGGCGCTGGGTGTACTTGACCCGGTCCTGGATCGTTTCCACCAGCTGGGCCAGGAACATCAGCGCCTGCTGGTCACTGCCCATCAGGGCCTCCTGGGCCAGCTCCACGGCGGCAGGGTCGTGCTGCCCATTGGGCAGCCAGCCCTCAAGGCTGCCCATCAGATCGCCGTTGAGATGCCCCACCGGATAGGGGAGGGCGAGGCGATTCTGCTCCAGGCAGATCTCCAGGGGAGGTGGCATTGAGGTTTCCACTTCACTCAAGGATTGGAGCTCAAAGTTGTCGGTGTCGCCCAGAAACCAGGCCCGCTGGATCTCATCGCCGCTGGCGGCCACCAGGGGCCAGGAGCGGCTGGGTTCCGGCGAAAAGCGCAGCGCGAAGCTGATCAGTCGCTGGAATCCGTGGCCGCGGGGCTTGAGGCAGACCCGATGGGGCCCGAGCTGCACCGGTGCGCTGTAGCGGTAGGTGAGCGTGTGGGTCAGTCGGGCGCGCATGCCGGCTCCGGTGGACTGGGGAGGGAGGGGGTGGAAATGACAAAGTACCGCCCGTCGATCTGCGCGTGCAGCCGGTTGAGATCGCTCTGAAATTGATCGATGGCCTCGTGGAGCCCCTGGGCCATCAGTTCATCGATCCGCACGAAACTCCAGGAGGCCAGCATCAGGCCGCTGAGGCACTCCAGATCATCGGGTGGACCGGGCACGGGATTGCCGCGAATCACGCGCAGGGTCCGGTTGATGCCCTCCAGGCAGTAGCGCAGCGAGCGGGGGAAGATCGGATCGAGCAGCAGAAATTCCGCCACGGCCTTGGGGGTGATGCCCTGCTGCTGGGCCTGGCGGAACATCTGGTAGGCCCCCGTGCAGCGCAGCAGTGAAATCCACTGGAGTTCATCAAGAACACCGCCCACATCCTCCGGGCTGGGCAGCAGCAGGAAGTACTTCACATCCAGGATGCGGCTGGTCTTGTCGGCACGCTCGATCAGCCGGCCCAGGCGGGAGAAGTGCCAGGAGAGATCGCGGCTCAAGGTGGCGTCGGTGATGCCGTAGTAGAGCTGGCAGGCACGGCGGATCTCCCGCAGCTGCTCCTGGGGGGGCTGCGCCCAGAAGGTGTCGCTCTCCTGCAACGTCCAGTAGAGGCCGTTGATCTGCTCCCACATCTCGGTGGTGATCACCTCGCGGATCTGACGGGAGTTTTCCCGGGCCACGGCGATGCAGTTGACGATGCTGCTGGGGTTGCCCTCCTCCCGCACCAGAAAGCGCACCACATCCTCGGGCTGGCCCTGGGGGTAGAGCTTGTCGAACAGCTCTCGATCGCCGCAGGCGTCGATCAGGGGCAGCCATGGTTCGGCGCTGCCGGGGGGGCAGTCGAGCGCCATAGCCTCGCTGACTTCGACGAAGCGGGAGATGTTCTCGGCCCTCTCCACATTGCGATTGATCCAGTAAAGCGAGTCGGCGACACGGCTCAGCATGAGGCTTCGTCCACGATCCAGGTGTCCTTGCAGCCGCCCCCCTGGGAGGAGTTGACCACCAAGGAGCCCCGGCGAAGGGCGACGCGGGTGAGGCCCCCGGGGCTCACCCAGGCATCCTGGCCGCGGAGCACATAGGGGCGCAGATCCACATGGCAGGGATAGAGCTCTCCTTCACTAAGGGACGGCACCGTGGAGAGATCCAACGTGGGCTGGGCGATGAAGTTGCGCGGGTCGGCCTGAATCTTGGCGGCGAAGGAAAGGATGTCCTCTTCCGTGGAATGGGGACCGATAAGCATGCCGTAGCCCCCGGCCTCCGCCACTGATTTCACCACCAGCTCCTTGAGGTGGGCCAGCACGTAGGCACGGTCGTCTTCGCGGGAGCAGATGTAGGTGGGAACGTTTTCGATGATCGGCTCTTCATCCAGGTAGTAGCGGATCATCTCCGGCACGTAGGCGTAGATGAGCTTGTCGTCGGCGACGCCGGTGCCTGGGGCATTGGCAATCGCGACCCGGCCGGCCCGGTAGGCCTCCATCAGCCCCCGCACTCCCAGCATCGAATCGCTGCGGAAGACAGCTGGATCGAGGAAGTCATCGTCGATGCGGCGATAGATCACATCCACCACCTCCAGCCCGGCGGTGCTGCGCATCCACACCCGATTGCCCTCACAGACCAGATCACGGCCCTCCACCAGCTGGATGCCCATCTGCTGGGCCAGGTAGCTGTGCTCGAAGTAGGCGCTGTTGAACACCCCGGGAGTGAGCAGCACCACCTTGGGGGAGTCGGTCCAGGGGGCCAGCTCCCGCAGGGTGCGCAGCAGGTGGGAGGCGTAGTCGTCGATCGGTTGCACGGCCCGACCGGCGAACAGGCTGGGGAACATGCGCTTCATGACGCGCCGGTTCTCCAGGAAGTAGGCCACGCCGGAGGGGCAGCGCAGGTTGTCCTCCAGCACCCGCCAGGTCCCCGAGCCGTCGCGAATCAGATCCAGGCCGGAGACGTGGCACCAGCGGCCCAAGGGTGGCTTGAAGCCGTTCATCTGGGGGCGCCAGCCCTGGGAGCTCTCTACGTCTTCGCGGGGCACAACGCCGTCGCGGAGGATCTTCTGGGGTCCATACACGTCGCCCAGGAAGGCGTCGATGGCCTCCAGGCGCTGCACCAGGCCCTTCTCCAGGATCTGCCAGGCGCTGGTGGAGATCAGGCGGGGCAGGGGATCGAAGGGCAGGATGCGTTCGCTGCCCTTGTCACCTGAGTCGTTCAGGCGGAAGGTGGCCCCGAGGCGCTTGAGCAGGATCTCCGCCGCGGCGTGGCTGGTGTTGAGCTGATCGAGGCCTAGCTGCCCGAGGGAGGAAAGCAGGGGCTTGAGGGCCTGGCGGGGTTGGGCCGTGGCGCTGAAGTACTCGTCGTAGCCCTTGTGGGGCCTGTAATCCGTGAACATGGGGGCCCTTTGGAGGTCGTGATCATGAACAGCGGTGGGACCCGCTCTGGTGACCGTTGTTACGAATCAGGGGGGTTTACGGGCCTGTTGTCAAGCCTGCCGATGGGCTGGAAGGGTCCCTTGGCCTGGGCTGTCGGCAAGTGTAGACACCGTTAATGTTGATGAGATCAAGCGAGCTCAGCTGCTCAATCGTTCACAGTCCTCTTCATTCTCATCACTGTGACCGAACCCACTCTCACGAGCCCATTCATCCAGGTCCCTGGCGATGGTTCTGAGGCGGGCGGATCCCTCCAGGAAGAGGGGGAAAAAGACCATGGCGCCAACCGACGCGAGCATTTCCGAAACTCCATCGAGGTCACCAAGCCCATCTCTCTGGCCCTGGCGTCAGCCGATGGTGAGGCGATCGGGCCCTGGTATTCGGCCGACATTCTTGACCTGAGCGCCGGCGGGCTCTGCCTGGTGCTGACCTCTGGCCAGGAGTTTGAGCCCGTCAACCGCCTGCTGCTCAACCTCAGCAGTCAGCCGGGTTTCGGTGTCGAGCAGATTTCGGTCAACTTGCGCTGGTACGTCAAAGGCGGACTGCTGGTGAGCCTCGGCGTGGGCTTCGATCAGCCGTTCGATCCCCCGCCAGAGCTGGCCTGAGGCGGTTGGTCGTCACCTACAGCGCCACTTCCCGTGTGGCCTTGAAGAAGATTGACTTGGGATCGAAGGCCTTCACCTGGTGGGTGAGGGCCTCAAGGCTGATGGGGGCGCAGTCCTTGGAAGGATCCCTAGGGCAGAGATTGGGCACTAGTTCCATGGCGGCCGTGGCCCGGGGGTCGTAGGACCAGCGCAGGGCCCGGCCCCCGAACAGGGATGGCTTCGGCGGCTGGGTGAGCGTGGGGATCAGCAGATCGAAGCTGGCGGCCTCGAAGCTCTTGGCCGGCAATCGCAACAGCAGGTTGCGGCTCAGCTTCTCGCCGGGGTGAATCACATCGTCGAGGAAGAGCCAGCCAGTGGAGAGGGTGCGGCCGGGGTCTGAGGGGGCGAAGCGCTCGGCCCGGTCCTGGGGGCCCAGCAGAATCAGCACCTCGGTGGCCCTCTCTGCGAAGGCAGGATCCTCGCCATCCTGATGGAGTCGGATCCCCTTCAGCTGCCAGACGCTGGGTAGCAGGTACAGCCTGCGGCTGCTGGAATTGGAAGCAGTGATCTCCACTTCCAGTTCCAGGTTGGCCTGGCCCGTTGTCTGGGTCGGCCGCAGCCGACGGCTGGGGCTCACCGCGATCTGCAGGCTGAGGCTGGCGGGGGCCATGTCCGGCACCAGGACCTCCTTCCAGATGAAGGTGTAGGCCCCCCAGGTGGCCGCCACCACGATGCCGACCGATTGAATCCAGTTGTGCAGCACGTTCGAGCGCACCCAGGAGGGCACCGGATCCTTGGACGCCGCGGGGGTAGCTGCCGCTGCGCGGGGCGTTGCGGTTGGCGGCTGCTCTGGCTCGGCCATGGCTCAGGGCCGGGCGGCGGCGAAGACCTCACCGACCCGGCGGGGGCAGCGCAGGGGTTTGCGGCAGGAGGCTGTTGGGGCGTTGCTGACGCTGCTCAAGGCCCGGTTGGGCTCCTCGCCCACCTCGGCCAACAGCTTCAGATCGCTGACGCGGTCGTTCGCCAGGCCCTCCATGGCCGCGGCCGTGCAGGGGCTGGCGGTGGCGCCGAAACCGCTGAGCAGGGCGTAGGCCCGCTGGCTTCGGGTGCCCTGCAGGGCCGCATCGGCGCTGCCGTAGGCGGAGCGCGCCGGCGAGAGTTTCTGGGCGGGGGTGCTGGGCTTGAGTCCCGGGCTGGAATCCAGTAGCACTCCCGCCAGACAGATGGCCTGGAGATTGAGAGCCGGTCCCTCTAGGGCGGTGCCGGCCTTCTGTCGGGCGAGGAAGGCCTGGCCCAGGCCGGAGGCGACCCAGTAGGCGATTCCCCACGGTCCGTAGCGCTTCCGATCGCTGCTCAATCCTTTCGCCTCCAGCAGCAGCTCGCCACTGGCCGGGCAGTAGAGGGCACTGGTGTCGGCGCTGGCGCCCTGGGCGCTGGGGCAGCTGGAGAGAAGACCGTTGCCCGCAGGGACCAGCCGCAGGGCCGGCCAGGGCAGGGCGGCGGTGGCTGGATCCCCCTTCCAGGCCTGCTGCAGGGGCCCGCTGACGGCCTGAACCGCTGCCTGCAGGTCGGTCGCAGGATTCGGGGCGGCCACGGCCGCTGGGGCCAAGGTGGCGCCGGCGCTGGCGGCCAGCAACAGTGCGGAGATCAGGAACCCGGGGGTCGAGGGCTGGGACACGACGGCAGCTGGGTGGGTGGGTTCAGTGTGTTTACCTCTCATAGCCCCGGCAAGGGAGAGGTGTCGCCGGAGAGCTGCCAGGCGGCCCAGTACTTGTGGTCGCGCCAGTCGCGCACGGGAGGGTTGGTGCGGAACTCCTCCTGGACCTGAACGAGGGCCTCCATGCGTCCTTTGCCGGCCTTGAGGAGGTCGTAGAAGCGGCGCATGAACTGAGCGGTGGCGTCGTCGTCGACCTTCCAGAGGGAGAGGAGTGTGGAGCGGGCCCCGGCGACGGTGAGGGCTCTTTGGAGGCCGTAGACGCCCTCGCCGCCCTGAACGGTGCCGGAGCCGGTGTCGCAGGCGGAGAGGACGACGAGCTGGGTGCCATCGAGCTGGAGCTGGGCGGCCTCCTTGGCGGTGAGGTAGCCGTCATCAAGGGAGGCGCCAGAGCGGGTGGTTGGGGGGCCGGCAGGGGCTTTGGGCTGGTTGGGCAGGCCGCTGCGGTTGGCGCCCGCCAGCACGAGGCCGGAATCGAGCAGGGGATCACCTCCGGTGGGGGCGGGCAGGAAGAAACCATGGCTGGCGACGTGCAGCACCCGGGGCCCGTGGGTCCGTTCCAGGGCGGTGGCGGTGGCGGCGGATCCCTCGATCAGGCGTGCGCGGAGCTGGTCGGCTACCTGTTGTCCTTCCTTGGCGGCGGCGGGCAGGGCGGCCCAAGGTTTGACGCCGCCGAAATCGGGACCGGCGACGACCAGGGGTGGCTGGGCGTTGGGGGCTGGATCGGTGGGAAGGAGATCACGGCCGCTGGTGAGCAGGCGCAGCTGCACGTTCTGCACCAGGCGCTGGCTGGGGTTGCGGGGATCGGAGAGGGCGGCGTAGGGGATGCGGTTGAGTTCGCCGTCGGGGGAGAGAAACCAGCGGCGGCGACCCTCCAGCTGGGGCATCAGGGGAGCCAACACCTTGGCGGTGACCTGCTGCCAGAGGGGATCGGCGGGACGCTCGCCCTTTTCGCTGACGGCGAGGGCCTCGCGGATGGGGGGATCGATGGCACTGGCGGGCCCCAGGTCGGTGGCGGTGATGGCGCCCGAGGGCTGGAGGACGAGGGCGAGGTAGCGGGGTTCTCCCCAGGGGGAGGCCGTTCCGGGGCGTCCCTGGAAGGGCTGGAAGCGCTGGAACTCGATCAGCACACCATCGGAAGGCAGGGACTTGGCCACGGCAGCAGGTTCGATGAGGCGTGGCTGGAGGGCGGGCAGCTGGCGGTAGAGCTGCTGCTCGAGCTGCTGGCGCTGGTCCTGGAGGGGCTGTCGCTGGGCGGGGGGCAGTCCGACGTTGGCGAGGAGGGCGGTGAGGGCGGCAATCCGCTGGCTGAGGGCCTGCTGGGGCCCTGGTGCACGGGCGAGAAGGGCCTGCCGGCGTTCGATGTCCTGGAGGAGGCCGTGGCGGTTGAGGCGTGTGAACAGGGCGAGATCGGAGCCGGCGGGGGAACGGCCGGCGTAGCTGTAGGCGATTTCCCAGGCGTTGCCGAGGGAGCGGATCTGGGGGAGGCGGCGGGATTCGGGAAGGAGGGGGATTTCGCGCTGAAGGAAGAGGGTCTGGCCGCGGATGCCCTGGCGCAGCAGGGGTTCGGCGCGGGCGGAGGCGCCCTGGCCGTCGTAGAGCAGGGCCAGGTTGATCTGGGTGTTGGCCGTCACGGGATGCTCCGCTCCGAGCCGTTGCTCCTGGATGATCAGGGCCCTGCGGTAGAGCGGTTCGGCGCGGACGGCGGAACCCTGTTGCCGATAGGCCTCGGCCAGGTTCAGGAGATAGCCCGATGAGGTGGGGTGATCGGCACCGAAGGCTTTGTCGTTGATCGAGAGGGCACGCAGCAGGAGCGCTTCAGCTCGCGTGAATGCCCCTTGTGTCAGGTAGTTCTGAGCCAGGTTGTTGAGGACGACCGCTGTGCCCGGAGCCTCACGGCCCTGAACCTTCTCGTTGATGGCGAGGGCCCGCAGCAGGAGCGGCTCGGCTCGATCCGGGGTCCCGCTGCGCTGGTGGAGCTGGGCCAGGTTGCTGAGCCCCAGAGCTGTGGCGGGATGGGAGGGTCCCAGGGTGGATTCGCTCATCGCAAGGGCTTGCCGGAGCAGCGGCTCTGCCCGCTCGTAGGCTCCCTGATCGATGTGGAGCTGGGCCAGGTTGTTCAGCGTCAGGCCGATTTCCGGGTGCCGTGCACCCAGGGCACGGCGCTGCAGATCCAGGGCGCTCAGCAGGAGTGGTTCCGCCAGCCCGTACCTGGACTGGAGCACAAGAAGTTGAGCCAGGTTTATCCGAACCCTCGCCGCATCGGTCGGAGCTGTGCTCCGGTTCTCCTCCATGCCGGTCAGCACCTTCCGGTAGAGGACTTCCGCTTCGGGGTAGGCCCCCTGAATGTGAGAGAGAAGGGCGAGGCTGCCGAGGGCCTGCAGCGCGAGTGGACTCCCCGCGCCCAGCGAGGTTTCGGCCACATGGAGCGCACGGGTGAACAGGGCTTGGGCTCTGTCGTAGTCATGAAGTCCCTGATGGAGCCCGCCCAGGTTGATGAGGGTGGTTGCGGTGTCAGGATGGAGAGGGCCGTGGTGCCGCTCGACGATCGAGAGTGCCCGCTGAAGCAGGGGCTCGGCATTGTCGTAAGCGCCCCGGCGCATCAGATGGACGGCAAGGTTGTTCAGATAGGTGGCCGTGGCCGGGTCATCGGGTCCGAGGGCCTGCTCCTGTGCTGCCAGAGCTCGGCGGTGGAAGAACTCGGCCTGAGGCAAGAGGTGCTGGTTGTCGTAGAAGTCGGCCAGGTATTGGAGCGCTGTCGCCGTGTCGGCATGACCGCGGCCGTGGAGCCGCTCGAAGATGGCGAGAGCCCGCAGGTGGAGAGCCTCGGCACGCTTGCCGTTCCCCTGCTTCTGGAGAAGGCGGGCCAGAGCGGAGAGCACGGCGGCCGTCGTGGGGTGGCTGGAGCCGGCCTGCTTCTCGACCGAGTGCAGGATCTGCTCCATCAGCGCCGTTGCCTGCGCGATGGCGCCACGGGCTTCCAGGGCTTGTGCCCGGTGCACCTCGCTGAGGAGGTCGGCTGGGGCGATCGTGCGACGGCGGCTGGACGCGGAGGGCACCTGTGCCTGCCGGGAATCGGAGCGGGAAGGGATCGGCCCCGGCGCTGCGACCGCCAGCGCCGGGGCCGCGAGGATTCCCACCACGGCCAGCAGCGCCCGCTTCCTCACAGCCCCGGCAGCGGTGCTACATCACCGGAGAGCTGCCAGGCGGCCCAGTACTTGTGGTCGCGCCAGTCGCGCACGGGAGGGTTGGTGCGGAACTCCTCCTGGACCTGAACGAGGGCCTCCATGCGTCCTTTGCCGGCCTTGAGGAGGTCGTAGAAGCGGCGCATGAACTGAGCGGTGGCGTCGTCGTCGACCTTCCAGAGGGAGAGGAGTGTGGAGCGGGCACCGGCGACGGTGAGGGCTCTTTGGAGGCCGTAGACGCCCTCGCCGCCCTGAACGGTGCCGGAGCCGGTGTCGCAGGCGGAGAGGACGACGAGCTGGGTGCCGTCGAGCTGGAGCTGGGCGGCCTCCTTGGCGGTGAGGTAGCCATCGTCGCCGGCACCGCTCTTGCGAGTTGCCGTTGTTGGGGCTGCGCTTGGCTGATTGGGCAGGCCGCTGCGGTTGGCGCCGGCGAGCACCAGACCGGAATCGAGCAGGGGGTCGCCGCCGTTGGCGGCGGGCAGGAAGAAGCCATGGCTGGCCACATGCAGCACGCTGGGCCCGCGGGCCTGCTTGAGGGCTGTGGTGGTCGCGGCAGTTCCCGCGATCAAGGTGGCCTTGAGCTGGCTGGCCACCTGCTGGCCTTCCTGGGCGGCAGCGGGGAGGGCGGCCCAGGGGCGGGCACCACCGAAATCGGGGCCGGCCACCACCAGGGGTAACTGGCCAGCGGAGCTGGGCTCGCCTGGCAGCAGATCGCGGCCGCTGGTGAGCAGGCGCAGCTGCACGGCCTGCACCAGGCGCTGGCTGGGGTTGCTTGGATCGGAGAGGGCGGCGTAGGGGATGCGGTTGAGCTCGCCATCGGGGGAGAGGAACCAGCGTCGGCGGCCGGCGAGCTGGGGGAGCAGGGGGCTGAGCACCTTGACGGTGACCTGTTGCCAGAGGGGATCGGCGGGGCGCTCGCCCTTTTCACTGACGGCCAGTGCCTGGCGGATGAGGGGATCGATGGCACTGGCGGGCCCGAGATCAGTGGCGGTGATGGCGCCGGAGGGCTGGAGCACGAGGGCGAGGTAGCGGGGTTCACCCCAGCGCTGGTCCTTGTTGGCACGCCCGTCGTAGGGCCGGTAGCGCTGGAACTCGATCAGCACTCCATCGGGAGGCAGGGCCTGGGCCACGGAAGCGGGTTCCACCAGCCTGGGCTGGAGGGCGGGGAGCTGGCGGTAGAGCTGCTGCTCGAGCTGCTGGCGCTGGTCCTGGAGGGGCTGTCGCTGGGCGGGGGGCAGTCCGACGTTGGCGAGGAGGGCGGTGAGGGCGGCAATCCGCTGGCTGAGGGCCTGCTGGGGCCCTGGTGCACGGGCGAGCAGGGCCTGCCGGCGTTCGATGTCCTGGAGGAGGCCGTGGCGGTTGAGGCGTGTGAACAGGGCGAGATCGGCGCCGCTGGGGGTGCGGCCGGCCAGGGAGTAGGCCGCCTCCCAGGCGTTGCCCAGGGCCTGGATCTGGGGAAGGCGGCTGGATTCGGGCAACAGGGGCAGTTCCCTCTGTAGGAAGCTGACCTGAATCGAAATACTGCGACGGAGGGGAGGTTCAGCGGACTGATGGGCGCCCTGGTTGAGGAGCAGGCCAGCCAAGGTATCCAGCGAGAGTGCGGTGCCGAGGTGGTTCGGGCCCAAGGCTCGTTCCTTGATCTCCAGGGCGCGCCGGGCCAGGGGTTCTGCGTCCTCGAATCGCCCTTGACTGGAGAGGAATAGGGCCAGGTTGTTGAGTGATGCTCCTGTGTCGGGGTGGCCTGCCCCCAGGACCTTGTCCCGGATCGCGAGGCTGCGGCGGTAGAGCGATTCCGCTTTGGAGAACTCTTTCTTTTTGTCGTACAGAAGCGCAAGGGAATTGAGGGTCGTGGCCGTCTCCGGGTGATTGGGTCCGAGCGTGGCCTCACTGATGGCGACCACTCGGAGGAAGAGGGGCTCGGCTTTCTCGCCCTGGCCCTCGCTGGCATACAGGCTGGCGAGATTGTGCAGCGTGTCAGCGGTCTGGGGATCCTTGGGCCCCAACCGTTGTTCGACGATCACGAGGGCCCGCCTATAGAAGGCCTCGGCCCTGGCCATCGCTCCCTGGCGGCGGCTTAGTCCTCCAAGGTTGTTGAGGGTGGTTGCCGTGGCGAGGTGCTGAGACCCGAGGGTCGCTTCCTGGATTTCAAGGGCCCGCTCGTAAAGGGGTTCAGCCTTGCCGTAGGCGGCCTGCTTCTCATAGAGCGCAGCCAGGTTCTGGAGGGAGGTGCCCGTGTCCGGGTGACGGGGACCGAGCCTGCTTTCGCGGATGCGCAGGGCCCGTTCGAAGGCGATGAGAGCTTCGCCGTACGCGGCCATGTAGTAGAGGTTCTCGCCGAGGTGGTTCAACGCCGTGGCGGTATCGGGATGATTGCCGCCCTGCACCTGCTCGCTGCGGCGGACGACCCGTTTCCAGAACTCAGCCGCTTCGCCAAAAGCTCCTTGCTTCTCACGGGCCTCGGCCTGCCGCACCCATTCCTGCACGTCTGATGGCATGGCGCTCATGGCCATGGTCTGGGCTCCCAGCATCAGCACCAGGGGCGCAAGCGCGGACAGCCATTGCCTCCTCCTCACAACGTCACCGTCTCCTCCAGTGGCACGGCAGCCCGCTTGATCTCCTCACTCGGCTCGTAGAGCACCTTGCCGAAGTTGTGGGAGATCAGCTCATGGCGCTCGGTGCGGCCGCTGGCACGGTTCACGGCGCGGCGCCAGATCTCGTTGCTGCGGAAGTAGGCGTTCTCGCCCTTGAGAAAGCGATGGTTCTCCTCGTAGACGTGGAACTTGAAGGCAGGTTCCCGATCGCTGCGCAGCTCCCCCACCAGGTGGGTGTCGGTGAGCCAGAGGCGGATCTGAAACGTGGACGGGGTGGGATTGGTGAGCTGGAAGTCGAGGTAGTTGTAAAACACAGCCGCCCCCGATGACCAGGGCAGCACCCGGCCCTCATCGGGGAAGGGATCACAGGTGTGGTGATGGCGCTCGCTGATCGTGAGCTCCGCGTGCAGCGCCAGCCAGTAGAGCAGGTTGGTCGATTGGCAGATGCCGCCGCCGATACCCGGCCGCGCCACCCCGAACGAGAGCTCGACCCCCTCCTTGAAACCGCGCCGGCGGCTTGGTTTGCCCACCAGCTGACAGAAGGAGAAGGTTTCCCCCGGGCGCAACAGCACGCCATCGAGGTTGGCCACCACCAGGCGCAGGTTGTCGACCTTGTTGTGCTGAAGGCGCAGGTCGGTGCTGCCGAGCTTGCGCATCAGCAGCGACTGGTGCTTCTTGATCCGGTAAGGCAGCGGTTCGGCGCCAACGCTGGCGACTGTGCAGTAGGTGCGGCCATCGAAGCGGGCACGCAGGCGTCGCCGCAGGCGGTGGAACGCCACCGAGGCGCGGTACAGGAAAGGGTGGCGCTGGGAGAGCAGCCGCCTCGACACGGGCTGGGGTCCGGGGATCGGCAGTTTAGGGGTGTTGCACCGGTTCACTCCCGCTCGGGCAGGTGGTGAAGGGCAAAGCTTCCGGCCCTGCCCTGGAACGGCCTGAGCGACGGAGTTGGCGGCCGATGTCCATCGGTGGGTGCAGGGCCAGAATCGGAGCCGATCGTCCCCTTCGAGTGGAGGGCCTCCGATGGCGTTTCAGTTCCCCCCTGCCCGCCTTCGTAGTGGACCGGCGCCGTGGATCACCTTGCTCAGGATCAGGGGCACCACAAGCTGGCGGCCGCTGGGCCTGGCGTGGCTGCTCAGCGCGGTGGCGCTGCTTCCCGCCGGGGCCCAGGGAGCTCCCTTGCCCCAGCGGCTGGGGGAGTGCCGCCGCAGCAGCGTCAAGGAGGTGCTCTACCGGCTCAGCTCCACCGATGCCAATGGCGTCCTGATCCCCATCCCAGGATCGGGGTCCGCCATCACCTTCACCAACGGCGGTTACCAGGTCTCCTATGACACCGTGCCGGCGATCCATCGCAGCCGCGAGGGGGATGTGGTGCAGCTGTGCCTGAGCTTCATCCCCGATTGCCGGCAGGCCGCGAAGGACGATCGGCGCGGTCGGAGGTACACCACGCGCAACCTGCGCACGGGCGAATTCTGGACACTTCCAGACAGCCAGCACGCCTGCGGTGGGGCCTGACTAGTGGCCCAACTTCTTCGATACGCTCGGCCGGGCGCTGGGCTGGACGGGTGAAACGGTGGAGTTCTGATGCCGTGGGTTTGACGCTTTTTTTGGCGTTGCTCGGAGCCAGCGCTGCCCGCGCCCAGAGCTACGACCTTGAGTCATTAATGCGTGGTTCCACCCGCACACCGGCACCGCCGGCGCTGAGCCGTCAGCTTGCCGCCGATCCTGAGCACCGGTCTGCGCTCGCCCGCTGCGTGGCCGATCCCTCCGTGGGCCTTCGGCGGGCCGAGGCGTTTTTCGCGGCGCTGCCAATGCCGCGGCTGGCGCCCTCGGGGGCGGCCTGGCTTGTGGTCCCCACCCGCCGTTGCCCGGCTTACTTCGGCGGTCATTCGGTGCCCTTCTGGATTGTCGAGCGACGGCCCGACGGGGTTTACAGCGAATTGATGAGTGGCGCCGAGGATGGTCTGGAGGTCCCGGGCAGCCGCACCCTGGGCTACGCCGATCTGCGCACGCGCTACGGGCCCCGCGGCCGCACCCTCTACCGCTTCGATGGGGCCATCTATCAGCCCCAGGCGGCAGAACGTCATTGAGCCCAAGCTGGCCTGTCGATCGTTGCCCCCACGACGCCGAGGGATGGCCAGCCTTCCTGGGGCCGCTTCAACGGTGCTGGTGGGGCTGTCCTACGCGTTCGCCGGTGTGGTGGCCGCCCGGGCGGCGATCCGCGACACCCTGCTCGAAGCGGCTCTCGATGGCCTCGCGGCGCGGCGCCCTGATCGGTTGGTGCGCGAACGGGCGCTGAGGCTCTATGGCGGCGCGCCGATCGTGGGGGCCGGCGGTCTGATGCTGGCCATCGGCAGCCTGCTGGCGATGCCGGTGTTCCTGCTCACCTGCCTGTGGCAGGCGGCCCATTTCCTGGTGCTTTGCCCCACCGCTACGACCGCGAGGATCCCGTCGATCCCGCTGGCCGCCGCCAGAGCCTCCACGCCTTCAGGGTCTATGGCCTGGCCACGGCGTTCGTGCTCTGGGCGGGTTGGAGCGGTGCCCTGCGCGCCCCCGGCAACGGCTCCCCCCTGGTCCCTGGGCCTGGTGGGGGCGGCGGGGATGCTGGCCAGCAGCTGGGGTCTGGTGCAGCTATGGCGTGTGGACCGGGCCTTTCGTTCCGGGGGGGACCCATGAGGGGCTGCGCATGGCCAGGATCTGCCGCAGTTGATCGCTCAACGTGCGGCGGGGGGTCTGCTCCGGCGATCCCTCGGGCGCCGGAAAGCTGATGTCGGCGAGGCGCCAGCGGCCGCCGGTGGCGTTCACCTGCACCTGGATGGCCTGGAGGCTGGCGGAGGCCTTGGAGCGCCCCACACTCACCGGGACTGACACGATGGCTCGGTCCGGCGCCGTCAGCTGGCAGCCGGCGATGCGATAGCTCATGGCGCCCACCTGGGTGCCCTGGAAGGGATCGGAATCGAGCACGCCGCTCCCATCGTTGCGGGGAGATTGGAAGGGCTTGCTCGCTTCACTCAGCTTCGCGTAGAGCCCGGGCTCGAACCGCTCCCGCTGGCTCGGCAGGGAGCGGGGCCAGTGGTTCTGGTCCTTGAGGTACCACCCGTAGACGTCCTTCACCACGGCGCTGGCCTGGGGCGGGCAGGTGGCGAGGGCGAGAAGCAGAAGAGCTTGCATCTGAGCAGGTTGCTTAGAGCAAAAAGTACCGCTGGGCCATGGGCAGCACCTCGGCCGGTTCGCAGGTGAGTAACTCCCCGTCGGCGAACACTTCGTAGGTCTGGGGGTCCACCTCCACCTTGGGCAGGGCGCTGTTGTTGCGCATCTCAGCCTTGCCGATGCCGCGGGTGTTCACCACCGGCACGCAGGGCCGCTTCAGGCCCAGCTTCCGGGGCAGGTCATCATCGAGGGCGGCCTGGCTCAAGAAGGTGAGGCAGCTGGGGGCAAGGGCACCGCCGTAGGCGGCGAACATCGGCCGGCCGTGCACGGGGCCGGGGGTGGGAATCGAGGCGTTGGCGTCGCCCATCTGGGCCCAGACGATTGAGCCTCCCTTGAGCACCAGCTCGGGCTTGACCCCAAAAAAGCCTGGTTTCCACAGCACCAGATCCGCCAGCTTGCCCACCTCCACCGAGCCGATCTGGGAATCCAGGCCGTGGGCAATGGCGGGGTTGATCGTGAACTTGGCGACGTAGCGCCGGATGCGCGTGTTGTCGTGGCGGCCACCGGCGGCGGCATCCTCCGGCAGGGGGCCCCGCTGCACCTTCATCTTGTGGGCGGTCTGGAAGGTGCGGGTGATCACCTCCCCCACCCGGCCCATGGCCTGGGAGTCGCTGGCGATGATCGAGAAGGCGCCCAGGTCGTGAAGGATGTCCTCGGCGGCGATCGTCTCGCGGCGGATGCGCGATTCGGCGAAGGCCACATCTTCCGGGATCGATGGATCCAGGTGGTGGCACACCATCAGCATGTCGAGGTGCTCCTCGAGCGTGTTGCTGGTGTAGGGGCGGGTGGGGTTGGTGGAGCTGGGCAGCACGTTGGCCTCGCCGCAGATCCGGATGATGTCGGGGGCATGGCCGCCACCGGCCCCTTCGGTGTGGAAGGTGTGGATCGTGCGGCCGCCGATGGCGCGGATCGTGTCTTCGACGAAGCCCGCCTCGTTGAGGGTGTCGGAGTGGATGCAGACCTGCACGTCGAACTGGTCGGCCACCGACAGGCAGCAGTCGATCGCGGCTGGCGTAGTGCCCCAGTCTTCGTGGAGCTTGAGGCCGCAGGCGCCGGCGCGGATCTGCTCTTCGAGGGCCGCCGGGGTGCTGGCGTTGCCCTTGCCGAAGAAGCCCAGGTTCACCGGCAACCCCTCAGCGGCCTGGAGCATGCGGGCCAGGTGGAAGGCACCGGGGGTGCAGGTGGTGGCGTTGGTGCCGGTGGCCGGACCCGTGCCGCCCCCCAGCAGGGTGGTGACCCCGCTGGAGAGGGCCGTTTCGATCTGCTGGGGGCAGATGAAGTGGATGTGGGTGTCGATGCCGCCGGCGGTCACCAGGTGGCCTTCGCCGGCGATCGCTTCGGTGCCCGGCCCCACGATGATGTCGATGCCATCGCTGATGTCGGGGTTGCCGGCCTTGCCGATCGCGCAGA
The DNA here is from genome assembly GCF_024346315.1 of Cyanobium sp. ATX 6F1. NCBI lineage: Bacteria > Bacillati > Cyanobacteriota > Cyanophyceae > Synechococcales > Prochlorococcaceae > Cyanobium > Cyanobium sp. ATX 6F1. The sequence goes on along the minus strand of NZ_JAGQCS010000012.1, from coordinate 34,716 downwards.
TGCGGCCGTCACGCAGGCCGATGTCGGCCTTGACGATCCCCCACCAGTCGACGATCAGGGCGTTGGTGATCACCGTGTCGACGGCGCCGTCGGCGCGGCTGGTCTGGGCCTGGCCCATGCCGTCGCGGATCACCTTGCCGCCGCCGAACTTCACCTCATCGCCGTAGGTGGTGAAGTCGCGCTCCACCTCCAGGATCAGCTCGGTGTCGGCGAGCCGCAGGCGGTCGCCCGTGGTGGGGCCGTAGGTCTCGGCGTAGGCCCTCCGCTCCATCCGATAGGCCATGGCTGCTTACTCCAGGGGTCCGTTGATCAGGCCGTTGAAACCAAACACCCGGCGGGCGCCGGCGTAGGGCACCAGCTGCACCTCGCGGGCATCGCCGGGTTCAAAGCGCACCGCCGTGCCGGCGGGGATGTCGAGCCGCTGGCCGCGGGCGGCGTCGCGATCGAACACCAGCGCTTCGTTGGCCTCGTGGAAATGGAAATGGGAGCCCACCTGCACGGGCCGATCGCCGCGGTTGGCGACCCCAATGGTGGTCACGGGGCGACCGGCGTTGAGCTCGATCACGCCGGGCTCGGGGATCAGTTCACCGGGAATCATTTCACCAGGAATCAGTGGGCTCATGGGTTCAGGCGCTCAGCGGATGGGGTCATGGAGGGTGACGAGCTTGGTGCCGTCGGGGAAGGTGGCCTCCATCTGCACTTCGCCAATGAGCTCCGGAACGCCTTCCATCACCTGATTGCGCTTGAGCCAGGTGCTGCCATCGCGCATCAGCTCGGCGACGCTGCGGCCGTCACGGGCCCCCTCCAGGATCAGGAAGCTGAGCAGGGCCACCGCCTCCGGGTGGTTGAGCTTGAGGCCGCGGTTCAACCGTCGCTCCGCCAGCAGGGCGGCGGTGACGATCAGGAGCTTGTCCTTCTCCTGGGGGGTCAGGTGCATGGGTGCTGGCGTGCCGGCTGCACTCTGGCAGTGGTTGGGCGTGTGGACGGGTTCAGGGGGAACGGTTGTGACGACTCCTATGAGATCCCCTGGCGTTGTTGCTCCCCCCAGGCGCCCTCGGTCTCCAGCCAGACGGGATCCCCCCGTTGCAGGCGGCCCCCACGGAGCACCGGCAGGCGTTCGCCAGCTTGCCGCTGCCGACATCCAGCAGGGCATGGGCCCGATCGCCAACAGCCCCCGCTCGCTCAGCGCGCCCAGCCGTTGCCGGCTCATGGGGCTTCCCCAGGGGAGGGGAGGTGAGTGAAGGGTGATTCCTGAAACGGCCACACCCGCGGCAGTTCAGGTGGCGGCAGGCCGCGCTCGGCGCGGATGCGTGCCCAGAGGCGCGTGAACCACCAGCGGGCCGCCTGGGTGGAGGGCCCGTGGTAACGGGCCACCAGCCCCTGATCCAATCGTCCGCAGGCCATGGCCCCCTCCAGCCCTTGTCGATCGGCGCGGCATGCCTCCAGCAGCGCCTCGCTCACGGGTTCTGGCGCCGCCCAGACCAGGCTGCCGAACACGGGGGATCCCCCCAGGCCATGGGGGTCCGTGAGGCTCTCGCCCCCCAGTGCCAAGCGGTCCACCAGACTCCAGCTCCCGGCGCGCCGAATCTCCAGGGAGGAACGCCAGCTGCCGGAGCCGAGGGTTTCGCCGTCGGCGCTGCGGCCCAGCCGCACCACCTCCGCCCCCAGCCAGCTGGCCCCGGCCGTCAGCTCCACCCGGCTGTGCTGCTCGAACAGGGCGCCCGCGTAGAGCACCAGCTCCTGGGGGAGCCATTCCAGGTCCGCCCCGGCGGCGAGATCAAACTGCAGTCGCTGCCGGGCCCAGGTGCCTTTGGGTGTGATCCGCGAGCGTCCCACCGTGCCATAGACCTTCTGGGCCGCCACGCTGGTGATCAGGGCCTGGCTTCGGGGGCCCAGCTGGGCCTCGATGGCGAGCTCATCGCCCCCCACGAGGCCGCCGGCGGTGTGCAGCAGCGGCAGTTCGCAGCGACCATCCTGCTGGCGGAAGGCACGTTGGATCTTGAGCGGTGCCGTGGCTCCGCCCTGGTGCACCGTGGCTCCGCCAGGGTCCGCTCGGCTGAAACACAGCTGGGCGCTGGCCCGCCAGGGGGTGGTGGTGCGCTCGGGTGGGCTGACGATCACGCGGGGGGCAAGCGGGGGCTGATGGTGGAATGGCTTAGGCGCCCATCCTGTCGCCTTCCCCGTCGCCAGTGATGAGTCGCTCTCCCCTCGGCCCCTCCGGCTCCTCAGCCACGACGCCCCTGGTGCTGGTGAATCGCCTGGGCGGCCCAGCCGAAGGGCCCGAGGCCGGTTCGGTCCTGCTCCTGCCCCTGAACGCTGACCAACGCACCAGCCTGCGGGGCCACCGCAGGAGCGCCTGCGGGAGGGATCTGCTGCTGCAGTTGCCCCGGGGCGCGGCCCTGGAGCCCGGCGAGCGCTTGGTCCCGGCGGGCGGCAGCCCTGTGGTGCTGGTGGAGGCGGCCCCCGAACCGTTGTTGGTGGTGCGCGCCGCCGATCCCCTGGCGCTGCTGCAGGCGGCTTACCACTTGGGCAACCGCCATGTGCCCCTGGAAGTTCATGCCAATCAGCTGCGGCTGAGGGTCGACAGCGTGCTCGAGGACCTGCTGCGGCAGCGGGGCCTGCTGGTGGAGCGGTTGCAGGCGCCCTTCCTGCCCGAGGGCGGTGCCTATGCCGGGGCTGGGCCCAGCCACCACGATCACAGCCATCAGGGGCCCCACGATCACCACCAGCCGTGAGCCTGTCCCGCCTGCGCCTTTATCAGCTGGTCAGCCCAGCCCTGCCGGTGGGCGCCTTCAGTTATTCGGAGGGGTTGGAGGTGCTGGTGCAGCGCGGTCAGCTGGCCGAGGTCGCCGCCCTGGAGGGCTGGCTGATCGCTGAGCTGGAGCGCGGCCTGGTGGCGATCGAGGCCGCGGCCCTGGGTCCCTTGATGGAGGCCCTGGCCCAGGGGGACCTGCCGGCGGCGGCCGAACTCGACGGTTGGCTGCTGGCCCAGCGGGAGGCGGCGGAGCTGCGGGCCCAGCAGCGTCAAATGGGGCGCTCGCTGCTGCAGTTGCTGAAGGACTTGGGCTGGCCCCTGCCTCCGGCTGGGGCTGGAGCTGCAGCTCCTGGGCTGGGCTGGAGCGCCGCCTGGGCCTGGGCGGGGGTGTGCCTGGAGCTGGAGCCCCTTGAGCTGATCGAGGCCTACCTCCACGGCTGGGTGGCCAATCAGATCAGTGCCGCCGTGCGCCTGGTGCCCCTGGGGGCCACCTCGGGCCAGGCCCTGCAGCTGCGGCTGGGGCCGTTGCTGGAGCGCCGCGCCCGGGAGCTGGTGGGCGCCGACCCCCGCGCCCTCTGGAGCGGCGGGGTCGGGGCGGCCCTGGCCCAGCTGCAGCATGCTGAGCTCTACTCCCGTCTGTTCCGCAGTTAGATGAGCCGCTTGCGCGTGGGGGTGGCCGGGCCCGTGGGTTCCGGCAAGACGGCCCTGGTGGAGGCCCTGTGCCGCTCGCTGCGGGACCGGCTGCAGCTGGCGGTGGTGACCAACGACATCTACACCCAGGAAGACGCCCAGTTCCTCACCCGCGCCGGTGCCCTCGCCCCCGAGCGCATCCGCGGGGTGGAGACGGGCGGCTGCCCCCACACGGCGATCCGTGAGGACTGCTCGATCAATCGGGCGGCGGTGGAGGAGCTGGAGCAGGCCTTCCCCGACCTGGATCTGGTGCTGGTGGAGAGCGGCGGTGACAACCTGGCCGCCAGTTTCAGCCCGGAGCTCGTCGACCGCTGCATCTATGTGATTGATGTGGCCGCCGGCGACAAGATCCCCCGCAAGGGGGGACCGGGCATCACCCGCTCCGATCTGCTGGTGATCAACAAGATCGATCTGGCCCCGATGGTGGGCGCTTCTTTGGAGGTGATGGAGCGGGACACCGAGCGCATGCGCCCGGGTCTGCCGTGGTGCTTCACCAACCTCCGCTCGGGAGAGGGCCTCGATCAGGTGGAGAAGTTTCTGTTGCAACAGCTACCGGATTGAGACTTGTTTGACGTTGGGTCTGTGACAGGCCGCCCATGGGTTGGCCAAACGGTGCGATCCGCTACATGTTTTCCGAGGTACCCGTCGATACGTTGCCCTTTCCGCTAGTTGGCGGACCACACCCAGGAGTTTTGTTCAATGAAGCCCACCTCGACGCAGAAGACGGCCTTTCGTCTGCTGGGCGGCGCCACCGCTCTGGCCACGTCCTTTTCCCTCGTGGCCTGTGGGGGCGGTGGCGGCGACAAGATGGCCTCCGGAGACGGCGGCGGCGGTTTCGACGGTGAAGTGAAGGTCGGGATCCTTCACTCCCGCTCCGGCACCATGGCTATCTCCGAGAACACGGTGGCCGAAGCCGAGCTGATGGCGATCGAGGAGATCAACAAATCCGGTGGTGTCAATGTTGCTGGCAAGAAGCTGAAGATCGTTCCGGTCGAGGAAGACGGCGCTTCCGACTGGCCCACCTTCGCCGAGAAAGCCAAGAAACTCATTGATCAGGACAAGGTCGACGTGGTGTTCGGAGGCTGGACCTCCGCCAGCCGCAAGGCGATGCTGCCGGTGTTCGAGGCCAAGGATCACTTCCTCTTCTACCCAATCCAGTACGAAGGTCAGGAGTGCTCCAAGAACATCTTCTACAGCGGGGCTACGCCCAATCAGCAGGCCGAGCCGGCTGTGTCTTGGCTGCTGAAGAACAAGGGCAAAGACTTCTTCCTGGTGGGCTCCGATTACGTGTACCCACGTACGGCCAACACGATCATGAAGGAACAGCTCAAGGCAGAAGGCGGCAAGCTGGTGGGTGAGGACTACCTTCCCCTTGGAAACACTGAGGTGGCGCCGATCATTGCCAAGATCAAGCAGGCCCTGCCCAAGGGTGGTGTGATCGTCAACACCCTGAACGGTGACAGCAATGTTGCTTTCTTCAAGCAGATGAAGGCTGCCGGCATCACCCCGGCCAACGGTTACGCGATCATGAGCTTCTCGATCGCGGAAGAGGAAGTGGCCGCCATCGGGCCTGAGTACCTTGAAGGTACCTATGCCGCCTGGAACTTCTTCCAAAGCCTTGATACCCCGGCTTCCAAGAAGTTCACCGCTGACTTCAAGGCGAAGTATGGCGAGAAGCGGGTCACCAACGACCCGGCTGAGTCGGCTTACAACATGGTCTACCTCTGGGCCAAGGGTGCCGAGAAGGCCGGCAGCACCGATAACGCCAAGGTGCGTGAGGCCTTGATCGGAGTGAAGTTCGATGCCCCTCAGGGTCCGATCGAAGTTCAACCCAACCATCACACCACTGAACTGGTGATGATCGGCGAGGTCCAGAAGGATGGGATGTTCAAGATCATCGAGAACAAGGGCATCCTCAAGCCCATTGCCTGGAACCAGTTTGTGCCTGAAACCAAGGGCTACACCTGCGACTGGACCCAGAAGCGTCCTGACGCCGGCAAGTTCAAGATGTGATCGCCGTCAGGCCATCGACCTCAGAGGGGGGAGGAATCTCCCCTCTTTTCGTGCCTGGCTTTCTGGGCTGACCGTTCACCTTGCCCGGTTCCGCCGGGACGCCATGGATCTTCTCTACGAAACACTGTTCAACGGCCTGGCCATCGGCTCGGTGCTGGTGCTCGCCGCACTCGGACTGGCCGTGGTCTTCGGGCTGATGGGCGTCATCAACATGGCCCATGGCGAGTTGATGATGATCGGGGCCTACACCACCTATGTGGTGCAGAACATCTTCAAGGCCGCCGTGCCGGAAGCGCTGTTCCCGATTTACATCTTGATTGCCATTCCGATCGCCTTCCTGGTCAGTGGTCTGGCCGGTCTGCTGCTGGAGAAGACCGTGATCCGCAGGCTCTACGGGCGGCCCCTGGAAACCCTGCTGGCCACCTGGGGGGTGAGCCTGATCCTGCAGCAGTTTGTGCGCTCGGTCTCGAGTGCCTTCGCCATCGGCCTGGTGCTGGCGGTGGCCCTCGGTCTGCTGCTGCCTCGCCTCACCCCCAAGGCCTGGTGGCAACAGCGCTGGACCCCGATCCTCGCCGTGGGCAACTGGCTCGTCGCCGGCCTGGTGGGGATCGCCGTGGCCGCCGTCCTCGGACAGCAGCGGGCCCTTGATGAACCCTGGTTCAGCGCCCGCAACCTCGATGTCACCGCGCCCAGCTGGCTGCGCGGTTCCATCGACGTGGGGGCCGTGAACATGCCGACTGCGCGCCTGTTCATCATCGCCCTCACCATCGCCGCCCTGGTGGCGGTCACCTGGTTCCTGCAGAAGAGCGTCTGGGGCATCCGCATCCGCTCGGTCACCCAGAACCGGCCGATGAGCGATTGCCTCGGCATCCCCACCCAGAAGGTGGATGCGCTCACCTTCCTGGTCGGCTCCGGTCTGGCCGGTGTGGCTGGTGTCGCCGTCACCCTGCTGGGATCGGTGGGCCCCAACCTCGGAGGCAATTACATCGTCGACTGCTTCATGGTCGTGGTGCTCGGAGGGGTGGGCAAGCTCATGGGCACGGTGGTGGCGGCCCTCGCCATCGGTGTGCTGAGTTATGTGGTCGGTTCCGGTTCGTTGCTTCTGGTCTGGCCTGCCATGCCCGGCGGCCTCAACGAGCTGATCACCTTCTTCGCCACCACCTCGATGGCCAAGGTGCTCGTGTTTGCGATCATCGTGGTCTTCCTGCAGTTCCGCCCGGCGGGGATCTTCCCGCCCAAGGGCCGCATGGTGGAGGCCTGAGCCATGGCGCCCACCGCTGCTCCCCTCTGGCGTCGCCTGTTGCCCTGGGTGCTGATCGTGGCCGCGGCCCTGATCCTGCCGGTGCTACTGCCCCCCTTCCGGCTCAACCTGCTCGGTCGGTTTCTCTCGCTGGGCATCGTCGCCCTGGGCATTGATCTGATCTGGGGCTTCACCGGCCTGCTCAGCCTCGGCCAGGGGATCTTCTTCGCCATCGGTGGTTATGCCATCGGCATGTACCTGCAGCTCGACAGCCTCGAGCCCGGCCAGTTGCCGGAGTTCTTCGGCCTCTACGGCGTCAAGGAGCTGCCGACCTTCTGGCAGCCCTTCACCTCGCCGGTGTTCACGTTTCTGGCGATCTGGGTGATCCCTGCCCTGGTGGCTGGCCTGCTCGGCTTTCTGGTGTTCCGCAACCGGATCAAGGGGGTCTACTTCTCGATCCTCACCCAGGCGGCCCTGCTGGTCTTCTTCAACTTTTTCAACGGCCAACAGAAGCTGATCAACGGCACCAACGGCCTCAAGACCGACACCGCGCGGATCTTCGGCGAGTTGGTCGGCTCCGATGCCATGCAGCGCAGCCTGTTCCTGCTCACCGTGGTGCTGACCGTGGCGGCCTGGTTCCTTTGCCGCTGGCTCACCAGCGGCCGCTTCGGTGATGCCCTGGTGGCGATCCGAGATGATGAGCCCAGGCTTCGCTACACGGGCTACAACCCCACCGCCTACAAGACCCTCGTCTTCGCCGTGGCCGGAGCCCTGGCCGGGGTGAGCGGAGCGCTCTACACCGTCCAATCCGGCATCGTCAGCCCCCAGTTCATGGCGGTGCCGTTCTCGATCGAGATGGTGATCTGGGTGGCGGTGGGCGGACGGGGCACCCTGATCGGGGCTGTGCTCGGGGCCGTGCTGATCAACTATGCCAAGAGCCTGATCAGTGAGCAGCTGCCCGAAACCTGGCTGTTCATCCAGGGGGGTCTGTTCCTGCTGGTGGTCACCGCCCTGCCCGATGGCCTGGTGGGCTGGTGGCGCCAGGGCGGAGTGCGCCAGCTCCAGGCGATGCTCGGTTGGCCGCCCCTGGCGCCCACCTATCCCGCCTTGGATCTCGATCCCGTCGTGCAGGCCGAGGCCGCCGAACTCACCCCGCCGTCCACCCGAGGAGTCGAGCCATGAGCACCCCGTCCACCGGCGTGAGTCCGCTGCTGGAACTGCGCTCGGTGAGCGTCAGCTTCGATGGTTTCTGGGCCCTCAACGATCTCAATCTGCAGCTGGCACCCGGCGAGCTGCGGGCGGTGATCGGTCCGAATGGTGCCGGCAAGACCACCTTCCTCGATGTGATCACCGGCAAGGTGAGGCCCACCAAGGGGGATGTGGTCTTCCGGGGGAAATCCCTGGTGGGCACCACGGAGCACCAGATCGCACGGCTGGGGGTCGGCCGCAAATTCCAGACGCCGCGGGTGTATCAGAACCTTTCGCCACGCCGGAACCTCGAGCTGGCGGTGAGCCACCGCAATTCCCCAATCGATCTCCTCTTCGGCTCTCTCGATTCCAAGGCTCGGGAGCGGGTGCAGCAGCTGCTGGCGGTGGTGGATCTGGAGGCCCAGGCCAACGTGCCGGCGGGTGGGTTGTCCCATGGCCAGAAACAGTGGTTGGAGATCGCCATGCTGCTGGCCCAGGACCCCGATCTGTTGTTGGTCGATGAGCCCGTGGCCGGCCTCACCGATGAGGAAACCCGCCGCACCGCTGATCTGCTCAAGCAGCTCTCCGGTGATCACACCGTGCTGGTCATTGAGCACGACATGGAGTTCATCCGCGATCTCGACTCCCAGGTCACGGTGCTGCATGAGGGCCATGTGCTGTGTGAGGGGCCCATGGATCAAGTCGAGAAGAATCCAAAGGTGATCGAGGTCTACTTGGGCATTTCGATGGAGGACGACGCATGACCACCACGGATGCGGTGCTGCAGGTTCGCGGCCTCAACGTCTACTACGGTGACAGCCATATCCTCAGGGATGTCGACATCACCGTCAAACCAGGCCAGATGGTCTGTCTGATCGGCAGGAACGGTGTCGGTAAAACCACCCTGCTCAAGACCGTGATCGGGTTGCTGCGGCAGCGCAGTGGAGCCGTTGAGCTCGAGGATCGAGACGTCTCCGCCCTGCCGCCCCATCAGCGGGCCCGCAGCGGTATCGGCTACGTGCCCCAGGGCCGGGAGATCATTCCCCAGCTCACGGTGCGCGAGAACCTTCTGCTGGGTCTGGAGGCTCTGCCGGGGGGGTTGCAGAAGAACCGCCACATCGATCCTGTGGTCTACGAGCTGTTCCCGGTTCTCGAGAAGTTCCTCAACCGTCGCGGCGGCGATCTCAGCGGCGGACAGCAGCAGCAACTCGCCATCGCCCGTGCCCTTCTGGGCAAGCCTCGACTGCTGCTGCTCGATGAACCCACCGAGGGCATTCAGCCGTCCGTGATTCTCGACATCGAGCGCGCGGTCAAGCGGATCATCAAGACCACGGGAATCAGCGTCCTGCTGGTGGAGCAGCACGTCAATTTCGTGGAGCAGGCTGACTGGTTCTATGCCATGCAGCGGGGGGGGATGGTGGCCAGTGGCCCCACCGAAGAGCTCAGTCAGGAGGTGGTGAACCGCTTCCTCAAGGTCTGAGTCGTCCCAGCTCAAGCCGTTGTGGAGTTACGACAACTGACGCCAGAAGGTCTCGGCCTCCGTGGGGCTGAGAAACGCCATGGGTGCCCCATCGACGGCCGTGATCGGCCGGCAGCCGAGGCTGTTGATCAGCAGCGCGGCTTCGGCGCCCACCAGGTCCTCGGCGTTCAGTTCGCCCTCCCTGGCCAGCCCCAGGGCCAGGGCCCGGCCGCGCATCACCCCCGGTAGGCAGCCGCTGGCCAGGGGTGGCGTCCACCAGCCTCCGTTGCGCCGGACCAGCAGGTTGGCGGCGGTGCCGCAGCAGAGCCCACCGGCCGTGCTGAGCAACAGGGCGTCCTCGGCGCCGGCTGAGCGCGCTTCACGGCGGGCCTGGATCGCGGGCCCATAGGCAAAGGTCTTGCAACCGCTCAGCTGGCTTGAGGCGTTACGGCGCTCCAGGCGACTGATCAGTACCGATACCGGCTGGAAGCAAGCCGCGCCGGGGCTGAATTGCAGCCAGAAGCGATGGCCGGCAGCGGGTGATGGTGTGGCGCCGATGCTGGGTAAATCAATCCCCCGCCCGGCGGCCGCCCCCCGGCTCCAGTTGAGCCGCAGGGCACCATCGCCCTGGCCGCAGCGGCCCACGGCTTCCGATAGCAGCGCCCGCACCGCGGCGCTGGCCGGTGGCGCTGCCATCGCCAGCAGGGCGGCGGCGCGATCCCAGCGCTCCAGGTGCTCCGCCAGCAGCAGGGCCTGGCCGTTCTCCACCCGCACCGTTTCAAACAGGCCATCGGCCAGGCCCAGGCCCCGGTCATCCAGTGGCAGGCTCAGGGCGCCGGGCGCCCCCCAAAGGCCCGATTGGGGACCGCCAGCGGGATCGCCGATCCAGGCGATCGCGTTCATGTCAGGGCCTCCAGCAGCGGCTGGATCTTCCAGCCCATTTCCTCGGCCTCCCCGGCCGGATCGGAGTCGGCGACGATGCCGCAGCCGGCATGCACCCGCAGTTGGCGGCCGTTGATCAGCAGGCTGCGGATCAGGATGTTGCCATCGAAGGCGCCGCCAGGGGCCAGGTGAAACAGGCTGCCGCAATAGGGGCCCCGGGGCACGGGCTCCAGCGCGTTCAGACGCCGGCAGGCCCGCACCTTGGGGGCGCCACTGATCGAGCCCCCGGGCCAGCAGGCCCGCAGCAGATCCACCACCCCCAGCCCCGGCCGCAGCCGCCCCTCCACCACCGAGGTGAGGTGATGCACCTGGCGGTAGCTCTCCAGCCCCACCAGCTGGGGCACGCTGATGCTCCCCGCCACACACACCCGCCCAAGGTCATTGCGCAGCAGATCCACGATCATCACGTTCTCGGCACGGTCCTTGGGGCTGGTGATCAGTTCGGCGGCCTCGCGGGCATCGGCCTCGGGGTCGGCCCGGCGGGGGCGGGTGCCTTTGATCGGCCGGGTTTCCACCTGGCCATCGGCGCTCAGCCGCAGGAAGCGCTCAGGCGAGGCGGAGAGCACCGCTTCCCCTTGGGCCGCGCCATTGGCGATCGCCAGGCCCGAGAACGGCGCCGGGCAGGCGCGGCGCAGGCGCCCGTAGAGGGCCAGCAGGTCGGTTTCCGCCGCCAGGGTGGTCTCGCAGCAGGCCGTGAGGTTGGCCTGGAACAGATCCCCGGCGGCGATCCAGGCCTGGAGCTGCTCCACCTGGGCCGCGAAGCCGCCGGCGTCGGTGTGCCAGTGCCAGGTGGAGATCGGGATCGCTGCCGGATCGCCGGCGGTGGGCGCCCCGGCGCCCTCCGGGAGGGCCTCCACCACGGCGGCGATCGTCGCCAGCCGCTCGGTTCCGCAGCCCTCCAGCCAGAGCTGCCGCTCCTTCAGGTTGATGTGCAGCAGGTGGTCGTAGCGGCCGGCCCAGAGGGTGGCCATCGCCGGGCGCTGCCAGTGGTCACCGGCTTCCACCCAGGCCCCCGCCTCGTAACCCAGCCAGCCGAGCCAATCGCCCCCCTGGGCCTCCATGCGTTCGAGGGCCGCGAATGGATCGTGGGCACCGGGCTCCCCCGGCAGCCCCCGGCAGCAGAGGGTCTCCAACGGAGCCACCGCCAGAATGCTGCGCGCACTCAGGCCCGCCCCGAACGGTTCGGCTCCGCCTCCCGCCGCTGCCGGCCCAGCTGGGGACCCATCGCCATCGAGCCACACCAGCCCGTCCTGGCCGAAGGCCGCCGCCAGGGCCAGCGCCACCGCCCAGGGGTCCCGCCAGGGCAGCTCCCGCCTCACGGCCGGTGGCTGGCCAGATCGGGCCGCCCGGCTTCGATCAGGGCCGCGTCGCGAATGCGGCAGCTGTCGCAGCGGCCGCAGGGGAGCTCGCCGCCGGCGTAGCAGCTCCAGGTGACCTCGATCGGAACCCCGAGCCGTAGGGCCTGGCGCACGATCTCGGTCTTGCTCCAGTGAATCAGGGGGGCCCAGAGCCGGGCACCGTGTCCGGCGCGGCCCGCCCTGGTGGCCAGATCGGCCAGGGTCTGGAAGGCGTCGAGGTAGTCGGGCCGGCAATCGGGGTAGCCGGAGTAGTCGATCGCGTTGACCCCCAGCACCAGCCGCGTGGCCCCGCGCGCTTCCGCCAGGCTCAGCCCCAGGGCGATGAACACGGTGTTGCGGCCAGGCACGTAGGTGGAGGGGATCACCCCGTCGGCGACCCCATCGCTGGGCACCGCCAGGGCGGCATCGGTGAGCGAGGAGCCGCCCCAGGCCGCCAGGTTCACAGCAATGGTGTGGTGCTCCGCCAGACCCAGGCGCTCGGCCAGGGCCCGGGCGGCCTCCAGTTCGCGGCGGTGGCGCTGGCCGTAGTCGAAGGACAGCCCGATCACCCGCTGCCCCGCCTCGATCGCCAGGGCCGTGGCGGTGGCCGAATCGAGGCCGCCCGAGAGCAGGGCCACGGCTGTGGCGCCGGAGGCTGGAAACGCGGAGGCCAACGGCGCTGGGGCTGGCGGCGGCCATGATCATGGCAGTTGGATTCCAGGATCGATGGGACAGGTGCGCGTCAGGGCTGGGCTGGTGGTGGCCCTTGGGGCGGCCTTTGCCGCGGCCTCGCTGCCGGCCCGGGCGATCCCCCGGCTCGATCTCAAGCCCTATCCGGCCCCGGCGGCCGATGAGCTGCGCTGGGTGATCCAGTTGCCGGGCCTGCTCCCCCCCACCAGGGACCCCTCCTTTTCTGCGGATCCAGCCGACTGGCGGGTGCAGCTGATCGCTGGCAAGACCCTGCCACTCGACTGCAACCAGCACCGCCTCGGCGGCAAGCTCAAGCCCGAGACGATCCCCGGCTGGGGTTACACCCTGTTCCGGCTCACGGAGGTGGGCCCGATGCTCTCCACCCGCAAGGCCTGCCCCCCCGGGGAGCCCCTCAGGCCCCAGTTCGTGAGCGCCGGCAGCAAGCCCTTCGTGGTGCCCTACAACGCCAGCCTGCCGGTCGTGGTCTACACCCCGAAGGGCTACGAGCTGCGCTGGCGGATCTGGAAGGCGGAAAAGGAGACCCGCCGCGCCCAGGAGATCTGAGGCAGCAGCGGGGCCGTCAGGTCGGGGCCGCTCAGCGCACGTTCAGCCACTTGTGGCTCTGCAGGCTGAGGCGCCAGGTGGGATGGCGGCGCACGTGCTCGATCGCCAGGGCCGCGCCTTCGGGGCACCCCCAGCCCGGTTGCAGCAGCAGCTGCGCTCTGGAGGCAGCGGCGCCAGGGCCCTGCGCATCAGAGCCGCGAGCGTCCTGGGCGGCGGCGGCCATCGCTTCGGCAAAGACCAGATCCTCCGGGCCGTGGATCACCACCTTGAGCTCGTCGCAGGCGGCGAGCAGTTCCCTGGTGGGGGGCTGGTGGGGCTTGGGGGAGAGGCAGATCCAGTCGAAATGGCCGCTGAGCTGATCGACGCCGCTGGTCTCCAGGTGCAGGGGCAGGGGGACCTCTGCGCCGCCCCGGGCGGCCCGCAGGGCGGCGCAGAGGTTGGTGAGGTCATGGTGCAGGGGCTCACCGCCGGTGATCACCACAAAGGCCGCGCCCGTGGCGGCGGCGGCTTCGGCTTCAGCAGCCAGGGCACCAACGGTTCGTCGGGGATGGACCGCCTCGGGCCAGGAATGCTTGGTGTCACACCAGTGGCAGCCCACCCGGCAGCCCCCCAGCCGAATGAAGAAGGCGCTGCGGCCAGCGTGGAGGCCCTCCCCCTGCAGGGAGTGGAAGGTTTCAACGACGGGAAGGTCGAGAGCCATGGGCCGCTCCACGTGGCCTCGTGCACGCTCAATGTGGAACCCTAAGCAACCCATCCGTCAACAACGGTCCGCACCACCGCCCGCCCATAGCCTTGGTTGATTCGCGCCTTGGTCGTTTGCCTTCCGACCCGTGGCTGACCCCCGCCGTGGTGTCACAGCTGGCCCGCCACAATCTGCTCCGGCCACTGCTCAAGCAGCAGGTGCTCGCCGAGCTGGCGGCGGGCTTTCCCCTGCAGGAGCAGGAGCGGCAGGAACGCTTCGAGGCCGTGCGGCGGGAGCGGGGCCTGGAGCAGCCTGAGGCCCTGGCCCGCTTCCTGGCCGCCAACCTGCTCAGTGAGGAGGATCTGCGCGCCCTGGCCGAGCAACCCCTGCAACTGCAGCGGGCCATGGAGGCACGTTTCCTGGCCCGGGCGGGAGCTCGCTTCTTGAGCCGCAAGCCCCAGCTCGATCGCATCGTCTACAGCCTGCTGCGCGTGCGGGATGCGGGGCTGGCCCGGGAGCTCTACCTGCGCATCGCCGAGGGCGAGGCCGAGTTCAGTGAGCTGGCGGCCCGCTATGCCGAGGGCCCGGAGAAGGAGTCCCGCGGCATCGTCGGCCCCGTTCCCCTGTCCCAGGCCCACCCCCAGTTGCTGGAGCGACTGCGCACGGCTGCGGTGGGGGCGCTGCTGGAGCCGTTCCATGTGGAGACCTGGTGGCTGGTGGTGCGCCTCGAGAGCCAGACCGACGCCAGCCTCGATGAGGCCACCCGCCGGCAGATGGCCGCTGAACTGCTGGAGGAATGGGTGGAGGAGCAGGTGGTTGAGCGGCTGGCCGGGCTGGCCCGGGAGCAGCCGGGTGAACCTGGGTTGGCCCCGCCCCAGCCGGGCGCTGCCCCGGTGGGCCGATGAGCGCGGCCCCCTCCCTGGCGGCCCTGCTGGGCCATCCCGCCTTCGCGCGGCTTTCCTCCGCCGGCCGCGCCCTTCTGGAGGGCCAGGCCCGGCTCAATCGCTACGCCCTCGGCCAGTCCCTCTCCAGCGCTGCGCTGATCCCGAGCGAGATCCTGCTGCTGCTGGAGGGAGAGGCGCGGCTGCTGGTGCGCGAGGGCGGCCGCCTGCTCACGCTCACGAAGCTGCGCCCCGGCGAGTTTGTCGGCCTGGCCTCGCTGCTGCGGGCGAGCCCCTGCGAGGAGGTCAGCGCCGCCGAGCCCGTGGCCGCCGCCGCCCTGGGCGATGCCCTGGTGCTGCAGTTGCTGCAGAGCGAACCCAGCTTTGCGGCCTGGTGCGCCGCCCAACTGTTCAGCGCCGAACTGGCGGCCCTGATCCAGGAGCTGCGCCGCCAGCATCCCCAGACCCACCTCACCCTGGTGGAGCAGTTCGAGCGGATCCGGCCCGAGGCCCGGCTGGTGGCCCCGAGCCAAGCGGTGCTGGAGCTGCTGGACGCCGATCAGGTGTTGCTGGTCTCCAGCAACAACATCGAGCGCCATCCGATCGGCAGCCGCCTGGAGCCCGCCGCCGGGGTGCCCCAGGCCCTGCCGCCGCTGCCGCCCCGGTTGATCGCCCTGCCGAGGGCCCTGGAGACGGAGATCGGGGCGGCGCCCGTTCTCGAGGCCGAGCTGCTGGATGGGGAAGGATCGGCCCTGGTGGCCGCCGGCTCCTCCGATCTCGCCGGTCCGCCCCTGGCCTCCGGCCTTGATCTGGGCCAACGGGATCGCCCCGTTTTCCGGCTGCTGCGCGGCAACGGCCCGTTGGAAGAAACCCTCGCCTGCTTCCAGATGCTGGCGGCGGAGCTGCGCTTGCCCTTCCGCCGCGACGCGATCGAGAAGATCCTGCGCGATGCCCTGCGCCGCGGCCAGACCCCCGATCTGCAGCTCTGCGGCAACCTGGCGGCGATGATGGGGCTGCATGTCAGCGGCGTGCGCGTGCCGGCCTCCCAGGGCACGCGGCTGATGACCCCGGCCCTGATCCCCTGGCAGGGGGGCTTCGCCCTGGTGCGCTTCAGCAACGCCCGCGGCCTGCTGCTGGCCTCGCCCCGGGAGGGCTGGGTGGAGCTGCCACCAGGCCGTCTTGCGGAGGTTTTCCCCGAGGGCATCGATCTGCTGCTGGTGGAGCGCAGCAACGCCACGCCGGAGCAGAAGTTCGGCTTCAGCTGGTTCTGGCCCGCCCTGAGCCGTTACCGCGGCCTCCTCTTCCAGGTGCTGCTGGCCTCGTTCGTCGTTCAGCTGTTCAGCCTGGCTAACCCCCTGCTGATCCAGGTGATCATCGACAAGGTGATCAACCAGCGCAGCCTCGACACCCTGCAGGTGCTCGGCATCGCCCTGGTGGTGGTCACCCTGATGGAAGGGGTGATCGGCTCGTTGCGCACCTTCCTGTTCACCGAAACCACCAACCGCCTCGACATGCGGCTCGGCGCCGAGGTGATCGATCACCTGCTGCGGCTGCCCCTGGGCTATTTCGACCGGCGCCCGGTGGGGGAACTGGGCACCCGGATCGCGGAGCTGGAGAAGATCCGCAATTTCCTCACCGGCCAGGCGCTCACCACCCTGCTGGATGCGGCCTTCTCCGTCATCTACATCGTGGTGATGGTGATCTACAGCTGGCTGCTGACGCTGATCGCCCTCTGCGTGGTGCCGATCCAGGTGCTGCTCACCGTGCTGGGGGCCCCCCTGTTCCGGCGCCAGTACCGCGACGCCGCCCAGGAGAACGCGCGCACCCAGAGCCACCTGGTGGAGGTGCTCAGCGGCATCCAGACCGTGAAGGCCCAGAACGTGGAGATGATCAGCCGCTGGAAATGGCAGGACCTCTACGCCAAGTACATCGCCCGAAGCTTCGAGAAAACGATCACCGGCACGGCCCTCAACGAGACCAGCCAGGTGCTCCAGAAGCTCTCCCAGCTGCTGGTGCTGTGGGTGGGCACCACCTTGGTGCTCAAGGGGGAGCTCACCTTGGGTCAACTGATCGCCTTCCGCATCATCAGCGGTTATGTCACCCAGCCGCTGCTGCGGCTCTCCTCGATCTGGCAGACGATCCAGGAGCTGAAGGTGTCCTTTGAGCGGTTGGCGGATGTGGTCGACACCCCGGAGGAATCCGACGACGCCGACAAGCAGAAGATCCCCCTGCCCCCGATCGATGGGGAGATCCGCTTCGATGATGTGAGCTTCAGCTTCCAGAGCGGCACCGCGTCGGTGCTCAGCCACATCGATCTGTCGATCCCCGCCGGCACCTTCGTGGGCGTGGTGGGTCAGAGCGGCAGCGGCAAGAGCACCCTCACCAAGCTGCTCTCACGTCTCTATTCCCCCCAGAGCGGCCGGATCCTGATCGATGGCCACGACATCGACAAAGTTGAGTTGTATTCCCTGCGTCGTCAGATCGGCATCGTGCCCCAGGATCCGCTGCTGTTCTCCGGCAGCGTGGCCGAGAACATCGCCCTCACCGACCCCGATGCCAGCAGCGACGCGATCGTGGCGGCGGCCCGGCTGGCCTGTGCCCACGACTTCATCATGGAATTGCCGGCCGGCTACAGCACCAACGTGGGCGAGAGAGGAGCAAGCCTCTCGGGGGGCCAGCGTCAGCGGATCGCCCTGGCCCGCACGCTGCTGAGCCGCCCCAAGCTGCTGGTGCTCGATGAGGCCACCAGTGCCCTGGATTACGCCACCGAGCGCCAGGTGTTCGACAACCTGATCGAGAACGTGAAGCACGCCACGGTGTTCTTCATCACGCACCGGCTCTCCACCATCCGCCGGGTGGATCGGATCGTGATGCTGCACCAGGGCTCCGTGGTGGAGAGCGGCACCCACGATGAACTGATGGCCCAACGGGGCCGCTACTACGCCCTGGTTCAGCAGCAGGAGGACAGCTGATGGCCCGCCCGAACAAACCCGGCGCCCTCGTACGCGCCGCCCAGAGCGCCATCGAACGGCGGGCGCAGAGCAGCCATGAGGAGCTGGCGCTGCAGCAGTCGCGCTTTCTGGCCCGCACCCTCACCTGGACCCTGATCGGTTGCACCGGCCTGGCGCTGGCCTGGCTGGCCTTGGCCAAGACCGAGGAGGTGGTGGTGGCCCCCGGCAAGTTGGAGCCGATCGGCAACGTCAAGATCGTGCAGATGCCCGTGGGTGGTGTGCTCGACAGGATGCTCGTCAAGGACGGCGAACGCGTGAAGAGTGGCCAGGTGCTGCTGCGCCTCGACAACGAGGCCACCCTCGATCGCCAGCGCAGCCTGATCCAGACCATCGCCGCCAAGGAAGAGCAGCTGCGGCTCAAGACCGTGGAGCTGGCCCGCTACCTCAACCTCAACGACACCGAACAGGGGGTGCTGGGCCGCAACCGCGACCTGGAGCAGGAGATCCTCGATCGCCTCGAAACTCTGCAGAAGCAGGGGGCCACGGCCGAACTCCAGTACCTGCAGCAGCGCAACAAGGTCAAGGAGGTGCAGGGCGAACTCGACAAGACCCGGGTGGATCGCCTGCGCCAGAGCGCAATCGTGGAGCAGGCGATCGAGCAGCTCAAGGGCGAACTGGCGGATCTGGGCAGCAAGCTCACCGAGCTGAGGGTGAACATCCGCTACCAGGACATCCGTTCTCCCGTGGACGGGGTGGTGTTCGACCTCAAGCCCACGGGTCCCGGCTTCGTGGCCCAGGGCAGCGAACCGATCATGAAGATCGTGCCCTACGCCAACCTGCTGGCCAAGGTGGAGATCCCCAGCAACAAGATCGGCTTCGTGCGCGTCGGCAAGCCGGCGGAGATCAGCATCGACTCCTTCCCCTCCTCCGATTTCGGCGTGATCGAGGGAACGGTCAAGGAAATCGGCTCCGATGCCCTGCCCCCCGACCAGCTCAAGCAGACCTACCGCTTCCCGGCCCAGATCCAGCTCTCAAGACAAACCTTGAAGCTCAAGAGCGGCCAGCTGTTGCCGTTGCAGGTGGGCATGTCGCTGACCGCGAACATCAAGCTGCGCAAGGTGACCTACCTGCAGCTGTTGCTCTCCGACTTCAAGGACAAGACCGATTCGCTCAAGAAGATTTAGGCCTCAGCCCTCACCCTCAGCCGCTGAGCGCCGTGCCGCTGCGCGAGAACGCCTCCTCCGGTGAGGAGGGCAGCCGTTGCTGGGCGGCCTCGATCAGCCCCCGGAACAGGGGGTGGGGCCGGCCGGGGCGGGAGAGGAATTCCGGGTGGTACTGGCAGGCGGTGAAGAAGGGGTGGTTCTTGAGTTCGATCAACTCCACCAGGCGCCCATCGGGGGAGGTGCCGCTGATCTCGTAGCCCGATTCCAGAAACAGGCTGCGGTAGGCGTTGTTGAACTCGTAGCGGTGGCGGTGGCGCTCGTAGACCACCTGTTCGCCGTAGAGGGATTGCCCCAGGGTGCCGGGCACCAGCCGGCAGGGGTAGACCCCCAGGCGCATGGTGCCGCCCCGATCCACCACGTCCTGCTGTTCGGGCAGCAGGTGGATCACCGGATGGGGGCTCTCGGGGTCGAGCTCGGCGCTGGTGGCCCCCTCCAGGCCCGCCTGGTTGCGCGCCCACTCGATCACGGCGCACTGCATCCCCAGGCAGAGCCCCAGGAACGGCACCCGCTGCTCCCGGGCCCAGCGGATCGCCGCCACCTTGCCATCGACGCCGCGGTGGCCGAAACCGCCCGGCACCACCACCGCATCCATGCCCCGAAGCAGGGTGTCGGCGCCCTGGGTTTCGATCTGCTCGGCGCAGATCCAGTGCAGGTTCAGCGAGGCGTCGCGCTCGAGGCAGGCGTGGCGCAGGGCTTCGACCACCGAAAGGTAGGCGTCGTTGAGTTGGACGTATTTGCCCACCAGGGCCACCTTCACCTCCGGGCCGGGGTTGCGCAGCTTGCGCACCAGCTCGGCCCAGCGGGCCATGTCGCTCTCGTGGTCTTCGAGCCCCAGCACGTCCAGCACCTGGCGGCAGAGGCCCTCGCGCTCCATGGCCAGGGGAACGGCGTAGATGCTGTCGGCGTCGAGGGCCTGGATCACGGCGTCGGTGGACACGCCGCAGAAGCCGCCGATCTTGGCCTTGAGCTCGCTGGTGATCGCGCGGTCGCTGCGGCAGACCAGCACATCGGGCTGGATGCCGATCGAGCGCAGCTCCTTGACCGAGTGCTGGGTGGGCTTGGTCTTGAGTTCGCCCGAGGTGCCGATGAACGGCAGCAGGGTGACGTGCACGTAGGCGATGTCGTGGCGTCCCACATCACCGCGGAATTCCCGGATCGCCTCGAGAAACGGAAGCGATTCGATGTCTCCGACGGTGCCGCCGATCTCGGTGATCACCACATCGGCGCCGCTGTTGGCCGCCACCCGGTGGATGCGCTCGCGGATCTCACCGGTGATGTGGGGGATCACCTGCACCGTGCCGCCGTTGTAGTCGCCGCGGCGCTCCTTGTTGATCACCGCCTGGTAGATCGAGCCGGTGGTCACGCTGTTGAGGCGCGACATGGCGGTGTCGGTGAAGCGCTCGTAGTGGCCCAGATCCAGGTCGGTCTCGGCGCCGTCCTGGGTGACGAACACCTCGCCGTGCTGGTAGGGGCTCATGGTGCCCGGATCCACGTTCAGGTAGGGATCGAGCTTGAGGATCGAGACGCTGTAACCCCGGGATTTCAGCAACCGGCCCAGGCTGGCGGCCACGATGCCCTTGCCGATGCTGGAGACCACCCCGCCGGTCACGAAGACGAACTTGGCGGCGTGGCTGCGGGCGGCGGCGGGGCTGGCCATGGGCACCTCAGGGACCACCCAATCTACGGGGGGTGTCAGCCCTCTAGCAGGCTGCGCAGCATCCAGGCGGTTTTCTCGTGGATCTGCAACCGTTGGGTGAGCAGATCGGCCGTGGGCTGGTCGTTGGCCTCAGCCGCGGTGGCGAACACGCCGCGGGCGGTACGCGCCACCGCCTCGTGGCCCTTCACCAGCTCGCGCACCATCTCCAGGGCGGCGGGCACACCTTCGGTTTCGCTGATCGAGGCCAGGGCCGCGAAGCGGGCGCCGCCGAAGGGGGCGGGAAAGCCCAGGGCGCGGATGCGCTCGGCGATCACATCCAGGGCGGTCCACAGCTCCGTGTACTGGTCCATGAACATCAGGTGGAGCGTGTTGAACATCGGCCCGGTGACGTTCCAGTGGAAGCCGTGGGTCTTGCCGTAGAGCACGTAGCTGTCCGCCAGCAGCCGGCCCAGCCCCTCGGCGATGGCCTGGCGCTGGGCCTCGGGGATGCCGATGTCGATCGAAGGGGCGGACAGGCTGGGGGCGTGGGCCATGGATGAAGGCTGGGCGCAGGGGCTCAGCCTATTGAGGATCCACCCAGGTGCTGGCCACATGCAGCTCCGCCAGCTGCTGGGGCGCGACGCCGGCGGGGGCGCCGGTGAGCAGGCAGCGGGCCTGCTGGGTCTTGGGGAAGGCGATCGTGTCGCGGATCGATTCTTCCCCGGCCAGCAGCATCACGATCCGATCGAGCCCGAAGGCCAGGCCGCCGTGGGGCGGGGCCCCCATGTCGAGGGCTTCGATCAGGAAGCCGAACTGACGCTCCGCCTCCTCCAAAGGCAGGCCGATGGTCTGCAGCACCTGGCGCTGCAGGGCGGAATCGTGGATGCGCAGGGAGCCGCCGCCGAGTTCGAGCCCGTTGAGCACCAGGTCGTAGGCCTGGGCGCGGGCGCCTGGCAGTCGCTCGGCCCAGGCGGCCGGATCGTTGCCCAGATCGCCTGAGTTGGGGGCGCAGAAGGGGTGGTGGAGGGCTTCGAGCCGGTGTTCGCCGGCGTTGAACTCGAACATCGGGAAATCCACCACCCAGAGGAAGTTCCAGGTGTCATTGGCGCGCCCTTCGGCCACCAGGCCCAGCTCCTTGGCCAGGAACTGGCGCACTCGATCGAGGGCCTTGTTCACCGTCGCGGTCTCGCCGGCGCCGAAGAGCAGCAGGGTGCCGGGCACCGCGCCCGTGCGGCGCAGCAGTTCGGCCTTGCCCGCTTCTGAGAGGTTGTCCTTGATGGCGCCGATGCTGTCGATCTCGCCGCCCTCGCGCACCCGGATGAAGGCCAGGCCGCCGGCGCCGGCGGCGGTGGCTTCAGCGAACACATCGCCGCCGGGCTTGATGCGCACGTTGCTGAGGGCCTCGTTGCCGCCGGGAATCGCGAGGCACTTCACGGCCCCGCCGGCGGCCACAGCGCCGGAGAACACCTTGAAGCCGCTCGTGGCCACGATGTCGCTCACGTTGGTGAGCTCCAGGCCGTAGCGGGTATCGGGCCGGTCGGTGCCGTAGCGCTCCATCGCTTCCGTCCAGGTGAGCCGCGGGAAGGGCCGGGGCAGCTCGATGCCCTTGACGGCCTTCCAGATCGCGGCGATCAGGCCCTCGTTGAGCGCCAGGATCTGCTCCTGGGTGGTGAAGCTCAGCTCGATGTCCAGTTGGGTGAATTCCGGCTGGCGATCGGCGCGCAGGTCTTCATCGCGGAAGCAGCGGGCCACCTGGTAGTAGCGCTCGAGGCCGCCCACCATCAGCAGCTGCTTGAACAGCTGGGGGGATTGGGGCAGGGCGAACCACTCGCCGCCGTTGACCCGCGAGGGCACCAGGTAGTCGCGGGCGCCTTCGGGGGTGGAGCGCGTGAGCACGGGGGTTTCCACCTCGATGAAGCCCTCGGCCTCCAGGTACTGGCGGGCGGTCTGGATGGTTTTGTGGCGCAGGCGCAGGTTGCCGTTCATGCGCTCGCGGCGCAGGTCCAGGTAGCGGTGACGCAGGCGCAGCTCCTCGCGCACGCTCTCGTCGTCGTGGACGGAGACCGCAAAGGGCAGGGTGCGCTTGACCGTGTTCAGCACGGTGATCGTTTCCGCCAGCACCTCCACTGCGCCGGTGGCGAGGCGCTCGTTGAGGGAGTCGGCCGGCCGCTGGCGCACCGTGCCCTGGATCTGCAGCACGAACTCGCTGCGCAGCTGCTCGGCGGCGGCGAAGGCACCATCCCCGCGATCCGGATCGACCGTGATCTGGACGGTGCCGCTGCGGTCGCGCAGGTCGATGAAGATCACCCCGCCGTGGTCCCGGCGCCGGTCGACCCAGCCGCAGAGCTGGACCGACTGGCCGGCGTCAGCGCTGCGCAGGTCACCGCATCCGTGGCTGCGCATGGGGGGGAGAGAGATGAATCAGGGATTTTCCCACGGCACTAGGCACGCCGATAAAAGGGCCGCTTCACCACCAGCGCCGGTTCGGACTTGCCGCGGATCTCCACCGCCAGTTCCGTGCCCACCTTGGCGGCCGCGGCCGGCACGTAGGCCAGGGCGATCGCTTCCCCCAGGGTTGGCGACCAGGTGCCGCTGGTGATCTCCCCCACCTCCTGGCCGCCCAGGAGCACCGGGTAGCCGTGGCGGGCGATGGCGCGGCCCGAGAGCTTGAGGCCCACCAGCCGGCGTCCCACCCCCTCGGCCGTCTGGCGCTCCAGGGCCTCGCGGCCGATGAAGGTGGCCGGCATCTCCAGGTGCACCAGCCAGCCCAGGGAGGCCTCGAGCGGGGTGGTGGTGGCGTCCATGTCGTTGCCGTAGAGGTGCATCGCCGCCTCCAGGCGCAGGGTGTCGCGGGCGCCCAGGCCGCAGGGGCTCACACCGCCTGCCAGCAGCTGCTGCCACAGGGCCAGGCCCGCCTCACGCCCCAGCAGCAGCTCGAAGCCGTCTTCGCCGGTGTAGCCCGTGCGCCCCACGAACACGGGCGCCCCCAGGGCGGCGCCGGTGGCCGTGCCCGCCAGGGCCAGCTCCCGGTGGCCGAAGCGCGGCAGGCCGGAGAGATCGGCCCCGCTGAGGGCCTCCAGGCGTCTGGCCGCCTCGGGCCCCTGCAGGGCCAGCAGCACCCCGTCGCCTTTGCGATCGGTGATCTCGAACCCCAGCGGTTCCAGCTGGCTGCGGATCCAGGCGGTGTCGGCGTCGGCGCAGGCGGCGTTGATCACCAGCACCAGCTCATCGGTTTCGCCTTCGGGGCCCGCCACCCGGCCGCGGTCGTAGACGATCAGATCGTCGCGGATGCCGCCCGCCTCGTTGAGCAGCACGCTGTAGCAGGCCTCGCTGGGGCCGATGCGGTGCAGATCGCTGGGCACCAGGGCCTGGAGGGCCTCCTTGACGCCGTCGCCGCGCAGGGTCAGCACACCCATGTGGGAGATGTCGAAGACGCCGCAGTGCTGGCGCACCGCCTGGTGCTCCTGGACCAGGCCGGCGAACTGCACCGCCATCTCCCAGCCGGCGAAGGGCACCAGGCGGCCGCCGGCGGCGCGGGCGGCCTCGAACAGGGGCGTGCGCTGCAGGGCGTCGGCCATGGCGGGGTCGGGCGCGGGGATGGGGCGGATCCTATGGAGGCCCCTGGCTGGATGGGGCCGGGCCCGAATCCGAAGACTTCCCGCAGGTTCGGTCCGCACACAGGTGTTGGGGAAGGCTTCTCATTAAGTTGAGTGACCAAAATTCTCCGCCTCAATGGGCAAGCGCCCCAGCTGCCGCAGTTGTCTCCATTGCGCCCCCCCCACGGCGGCGGGGATGGGCTGGTGCAAGCTGCGGCGCCTGGCGATCCATCCCGAGCTCAGTGGCGAGTTCTGGTGCCACCACTGGACACCCTTGCCGCCGCGGCTGCCTCTCACCGGCCAGGGTGGCGAGGGCACCAGCCTCACTGGCGCAGATTCGTCACCCCTTGGCGTCAGCCAGCAACTGGCGCTCACGCCGCTGCTGTTCGAGGGCTGAGACGGCTTGTCATCGATTCGGGGCCAGAAGGTGCTGATCGGCACTTGAAACGGCCTCAGCGGCTGTCAATGTGGGGGATCATCCAAATTTCGTTGCTGAGGTGGGTTATTGGTCACGCTGCTGGCAAGTTCGACTCCTGCTGAGCTCCTCGGCGCTCAGATCGACAGTGAGGTCCTCACGTTTCCCACGGCCACCCATGTCTTCACCCCCGGTGAATCGGCCGACTCCATCTATGCCGTGCGCCGTGGAATTGTCGAATTGATTGGTGATCAGGGCGACACGTTGTGTTATCGCCCCGGTGAACTGTTCAGTTATCAGGACATTGTCTGGAGTGAAGGCCCCTATCGCCACACGGCGGTGGCCCGAACGCCCGTTGAGTTGATCAGGCTCGACCGGCTGCGGTTCCTGAACCTGCTGCACAACCACCCCACCCTGGCGGTGCACCTGATCGCCCAGCAGCACGACCGTTTGCGCGAGCAGCGCACCAGCGGCACCTGCTGCTACTGATCCAGCAACAGCAACAGGCTTCGCACCACCTTGGCGGCCAGCACCGCGCTGACACCGCTGGGATCGAGCTGGGGTGCCAGCTCCACCACATCGGCGGCCACCAGCTGGTGATGGCGGAGTTCGTCCACCAGGGCCGCGAAGTGGTGCCAAAAGAAGCCACCGGGTTCGGGGGTGCCCGTGCCCGGCAGCACCGCCGGATCGAACCAGTCCAGATCCACCGTCAGGTACAAGGGCCGCCCGCGCAGGGGGGTGAGGGCAGCCACCAGGCCATCGAGGCCGATCAGGCGGCCGCTGCGGCGCAGTTCGCCGAACTCCTCGCGGGTGCCACTGCGGATCGCGATCTGCAGCAGGTCGCCGCTGGGCAGTACCTCCAGGCAGCGGCGCATGGCGCAGGCGTGGCTGTGGCGGGCCCCCAGCCACTGCTCGCGCAGGTCGGCGTGGGCATCGAGCTGCACCAGCACCAGCTCCGGGTGCCGTTCGGCCACCGCCGCCACGGCGCCGCTGCTGATCGAATGCTCTCCGCCCAGCATCAGGGGCTTGAGGCCAAGGCCCATCACCGCCCGGGTGGCGCGGCCCACGGCCTCCACCACGGGTTCGGGGGCTCCGTAGGGGATGTCAAGGGCGCCCAGATCGGCGATGGCGGCCTCCTCCAGGTCGAGGTCGAGCTGGGGGTCGTAGGTCTCCAGGCCGCTGCTCACCTCACGGATCGCCGCCGGCCCGAAGCGCGTGCCGGGGCGGAAGGAGGTGGTGCCGTCGTAGGGCACTCCGAACAGGCCGACGCGGCAGCCGGCGGGGTCCCGGCGGCTGGCCATGTAGATGGCGCCATCTGTGTCAAACAGCCCTTGATCAAATAGCTCACTCATCGTTTGAGCTCCCGCTCGATCGCCGCCGGCACCGCCGCGAAGGCGCCGCCCTGCCAGCGGGGGCTCCAGATCTCGCAGCCCGCCGCCACCGCTTCGGCCCGTTCCCGTTGGGGCGTGAGGTAGCGGGGGCCATCCACGGCGGCGAAGATCCAGCTCCACCAGCCGCTGGGGTACATGGGCACCCAGCCGTAGAGCGGATCGGCGTGGCCGAACACCTGCCGCAGCAGGCGCACGGTGTCGATGTGCACGGCGCGGAAGGCCTCGGGGGATTCGCTCTGGGTGGCGAACACGCCCCCGGGTCTGAGCAGGCGCCGGCAGTTCTGGAAGAAGGCTTCGTTGAACAGGCCTTCGGCGGGGCCGGCGGGGTCGGAGCCATCGACGATCACCACGTCGTAGCTGGCGTCTGGGGCCGCGGCCACCCAGGCGAGGCCATCGCCGATCGTGAGCTGGAAGCGGGGGTCATCCCAGGCCGTGGCCCCCAGGCTGGGCAGGTGCTCGCGGCAGAGCTCCACCACCAGCCCATCGATCTCCACCATGTCCAGCTGGCGCACGCCCCGGTGGCGCAGCACCTCGCGGGCGGTGCCCCCATCGCCGCCGCCGATCACCAGCACGTGCTCGATCGAGGCCGCCGAGGTGAGGGCCGGGTGCACCAGCGATTCGTGGTACTGGCGCTCCTGGCGCTCGGCGGTCATCCAGCAGCCATCGAGCAGCAGCGCCTTGCCATAGGGCTCGCTGTCGATCACGGTCACCCGCTGGAAGGGGCTGTGGGTGTCCACCAGCACCGTGGCCTTCATGCCGTAGCGGCAGCCGGCGTGGATCTCATCCACCCAGCCGTCGTTGGAGTCCATGGGGGGCTTGATCGGGTCTTCCCAGCTAAGCGGTTCGCCGTTGTCGTCCCGCACACCTCAGGGGCGGGCTTCCCCGGAGCAGCTCGCCTCCGCGCTGGTGGTCTCGGCGCGGATCGCGGCCTTGGCCTGCTGCCACAGGCCTTCGAGCCGCTCGATGCTCTGGCCCTCCAGCTCGCCCCCGAGGGCCTCCTCCACCCGGGCGAAGCGCGCCAGGAAGCGACGGTTGGTGCCGGCGAGGCCCTCCTCGGGATCCAGATCGCACCAGCGGGCCACGTTCACCAGGGTGAACAACAGATCCCCCAGCTCGCTCTGGGCGTGGGCCCGATCACCGCTGGCCACCGCCTCCCGCAGCTCCCCCAGCTCCTCCTCCACCTTCCCCCACACCCCTGCGATCGATTCCCACTCGAAGCCGGCCGCGGCGGCCTTTCTCGAGATGGTCATCGCCCCGCTCAGGGCCGACTGGCCGCGGACCTGCTCGCGCAGCCGATCGCTGAGGCTGCTCTCTGCGGCGCCGCGGGCGGCCCGCTCGGCCGCCTTGATCGCCTCCCAGGTGGCGGGGGAGCCGTTCTCCGGCTCGAACACGTGGGGATGACGCCGGATCAGCTTGGCGCTGATGCCCCGGGCCACCTGCGCCAGGTCAAAACGGCCCTCCTCTGAGGCGAGGCGGGCGTGCAGCACAACCTGCAGCAGCAGGTCCCCGAGCTCCTCGCACAGGTGCTCGTCGTCCCCGTGGCGGATGGCATCGGCCACCTCGTGGGCCTCCTCGAGCACGTAGGGGATCAGCGAGCTGTGGGTCTGCTTGAGGTCCCAGGGGCAGCCGCCTTCGGGATCGCGCAGCCGGTCCACCACGGCCACCAGCTCGGCGAGGGCGTCGGTGGTGGCGGTCTCAGGGGGAGGCGCGGCGCTCATGGCGGTGGTCTGGGATTGGGGCCCTCACGGGCGCTCACCTTCGCATCGATCGCTGGCGCCGCCGTCTCAACAGCCATCTGCGTCTCAACAGCGAGTTGCGTCTCAACAGCGAGTTACGCCTCAACAGCCGTGGCCGCTTGGGCATGGGATCGCCGTCCTGGAGCAGGTGCAGCCAGGCGCTGGCCTCCAGCCCCACCAAGGCGAGCAGCACCAGGGGCCGTTGCTGCCGCCAGAGCTGCTCAGCCGCCGCCAGGGCCCGGGCGGGGCCCATCAGACCCATGTGGACCAGCCCCAGGGGCTTCAGCAGCAGGCCCAGGGCCACCAGCACCGCCGACAGATAAAGCAACCGCCCGGCGGTGCCCACCAACGGCGTGTGGGAGAGGGAGGAGCGGTGGCGCAGCAGCTTGCGGTAGGGGAGCCAGAGCAGCGCCAGGGGGCCCCAGCGGCGGGTGGGGTTGGAGGGGGTGTCGAGGTCAGGGGAGAGCCAGAGGCCCCCCACCAGAAAGCTGACCAGGGCCGTGGCCGCCCCCGATGGGCCCAAGGCCGGCCACCAGAGCAGGGCGAAGGGCAGGCTGAGCCACAGGGTCAGGCGGTCGTGCTCGCGGCCGCTGGCCATGGATCAGGGCGCCTGGACCGGATCGGCCGACGGATCGAGGGCGATGTGGTTCAGCAGGGTTGTGGTGAAGGCGAACAGCAGGAAGGGCAGGGAGAGCACAAGGATCACGCCCACCACCACCAGGGCATAGATCGGGCTGCTCGCCCCCATCAGCGCCATGCCGGCCGCCAGGCTCACGAAGATGACCACCATCCAGATCATGATCTGGCCGTAGATGTCCCCGAAGGTGAGGGTGCAACGGAGCTGGTAGGCCTGGAGGCGGTCCATGGGGGATCAGTCGGGCTCGTCCTCAGCTAAGGCAGGCCGGGCCGGTTTGAATCAATCTGTCAACATCTGTTTCAGTGGATCGCCTGCTTAACCTCACCCCCATGCCACTGCTTCGGCCATGACCATCCACGATCTGGGCCAGCTGGTGATGCTGCTCCTTCCGGGCATGTTGCTGTCCGTGCTGGTGCTCTCCGCCTTCGCCGCCGGCGGTTGAGGGGGCGCCCCTGGACCTCGGCCCGGTTTCGATCCGTCCTTCAACACAAACCCCCCGGCGATCGCGCCAAAGGGTCCGCTTTCCATAATGTGAAAGCCGATTTGCCCGCCTGAGCTTGGTTTCCGTACGTTCGAGGGTGCTCGTCGTCGCCCTGGTCGTGGCGACCATCCTCATCGGCCTCTGGGTGGGAAGCGACCATTCGCTGTTGCCGGTGCAGGCCAGCCTCAACGCTCCGCTCTACGACCAGCTGTTTCAAGTGCTGTACAGCATCGGAACGATCCTGTTCCTGGGGGTCTTCGGGGTGCTGATCTACAGCATGGTCCGCTTTCGGCGCCGTGACGGTGATGTCAGCGATGGGGCGGCGATCGAGGGGAATCTGCCCCTGGAGATCGTCTGGACCGCCATTCCGGCTGTGGTCGTGTTGTTCGTCGGCCTCTACAGCTACAACATCTATGACCGCATGGGCGGCATGACCTCCCTCGGGGACCACGGCGGCATGCATTCGATGGAGGCCATGGCGACCATGGCGGCGCCACCCGAGGGCGAGGTCTGGGGGGGCATCGGCACCAGCGCCGGCGTGGCTCCTGCCACGACGGTGGATGTCACGGCGATGCAGTTCGCCTTCATCTTCAGCTACCCCTCCAGCAACATCATCAGCGGCGAGCTGCATGTGCCCGTGGGTCAGCCGGTGGAACTGCACATGAAGGCCAACGATGTGATCCATGCCTTCTGGGTGCCGCAGTTCCGCCTCAAGCAGGACATCATTCCGGGCCAGCCGACCGTGCTTGCCTTCACCCCCACCCGGGAAGGCACCTACCCGATCATCTGTGCTGAGCTGTGCGGGCCTTATCACGGCGGCATGCGCACGTCGGTGGTGGTGCACGGGCAAGATGCCTACGAGCAGTGGCTGAAGCAGAACAGCCCCGACCCCGTTGCCGCCTGAGGGAATCTCCAGCCATGACCACCACCACCTCCACCTCCCCATCCCCTGGGCTCTTCGACGGGCCGGAGCCTGAGGACTGGCGGCGTTACTTCGGCTTCAGCCTCGATCACAAGGTGATCGGTATTCAGTATCTGGTCACGAGCTTCTTTTTCTATCTCGTGGGCGGTGTCCTGGCGGGGATGATCCGCACCGAGCTGACCACTCCGATCTCTGACTTCCTCAGCCGTGAGGCCTACAACGAGGTGCTGACACTCCACGGCACGATCATGATCTTCCTGTGGATCGTTCCGGTGGTGAACGGGGCCTTCGGCAACTATCTGGTGCCCTTCTATGTGGGCGCCCGTGATATGGCCTTCCCCCGCCTCAATGCCATTGCCTTCTGGTTGATTCCGCCCGCCGGGGTGATGCTGATCACCAGCTACTTCATCGGTGGGGCGTCCCAGTCGGGTTGGACGGCCTATCCCCCCTTGAGCCTCACCACACCAGCGGCGGGGCAGCTGGTCTGGATCTTCAGCGTGATTCTGCTGGGGGGCAGCTCCATCCTCGGGGGCATCAATTTCATCGCCACGATCCTGAAGCTGCGCCGCCCAGGGCTGAAGCTCATGGAGTTACCAATGTATTGCTGGGCCATGCTGGGCACCAGCATTCTGGTGGTGCTGTCCACGCCGGTGCTGGCGGGCACCCTGATCCTTCTGGCCTTCGACATCGTGGCCCACACGGGCTTCTTCAACCCAGGCCAGGGCGGCAACGTGGTGGTGTATCAGCATCTGTTCTGGTTCTATTCCCACCCGGCGGTTTACATCATGGTGTTGCCGGCCTTCGGGCTCGTGAGCGAGATCCTGCCGGTGCATGCGCGCAAGCCTTTGTTTGGCTACACCACCATGGTGTATTCGATTCTGGCGATCGTGTTCCTGGGCCTGATCGTCTGGGCCCATCACATGTTCACCAGCGGCACGCCCCCCTGGATGCGGCTGTTCTTCACGATCGCCACCTCGTTCATTGCCGTGCCCACCGGCATCAAGTTCTTCAACTGGCTGGCGACGCTCTGGGGCGGAAGAATTGCCCTGAATTCCGCCATGCTCTTCGCCTGTGCCTTCATCGTCAATTTCGTGCTTGGCGGCATCACAGGCGTGGCCCTGGCCCAGGTGCCCTTCGACATCCACGTGCACGACACCTACTTCGTGGTCGCCCATTTCCATTACATCGTTTATGGCGGAACGGTCTTCGTGATCTTCAGCTCCATTTACCACTGGTATCCCAAGTTCACCGGCAAGATGCTGGACGAGCGCCTTGGCCTCGTGCATTTCGCCCTCACCTTCATCGGGTTCAATCTCTGCTTCGGTCCCCAGCACTGGCTGGGCATCAATGGCATGCCCAGGAGGGTGGCGGAATACGACCCGCAGTTCACCCTGTTGAACCAGATCAGCAGCGTCGGCGCCCTGCTGATGGCCCTGAGCACCCTGCCCTTCCTCTACAACGTCATCGCCAGCTACTTCAACGGCAAGGTGGCCGGAGATAATCCCTGGCGAGCGCTCACGAGCGAATGGCTCACCAGCTCTCCGCCCCCGGTGGAGAACTGGCACGGACCAGCTCCCCATGTGCGTCACCCCTACGGCTACGGAGCGGAGCCCCAACCATGACCACCCTTCCCTCCATCAGCCCCGAGCTGCAGGACTCGCCCGAGGCGCATGAGCACGAAGAGCACGGAGATTTCCGTCTGTTCGGCCTGGTGTTGTTCCTGGTGGCCGATGGCATGACCTTCGCCGGCATGTTCGCGGCTTACCTCACCTTCCGGGCCGTCAATCCCCTGCCCACCGGTGGGATCTACGAGCTCGAACTGCTGCTGCCCACGATCAACACGGTGTTGCTGGTGCTCAGCAGCTTCACCTTCCATCGATCCGCGAAGCTGCTGCGCGCCGAGAATTCAGCCGGCTGCCGCCTCTGGCTGATGATCACCGTGGCGCTCGGGGCGGCGTTCCTGGTGAGCCAGATGCGCGAGTACTTCACCCTCCCCTTCGGTCTCACCAGCAACCTGTATGCCAGCACCTTCTACGTGCTGACGGGCTTTCACGGCCTGCACGTCAGCCTTGGGGTGATGTTGATGCTGATTGTCTGGTGGCAGGCTCGTGAGGGTGGCTCGATCACCAGCCATGAGCACTTCGGCCTGGAGGCCGCCGAGCTCTACTGGCACTTCGTCGATGGCATCTGGGTGGTGTTGTTCGGGATCATCTACCTGCTCTAGGCCCCCCGGAGGAGCCGGGGCCGTTGGGGGAGCTGATCCCTCAGAATGGAACGATCGCCCGATTAGCTCAGCGGTAGAGCGCCTGCCTTACAAGCAGGATGTCGCTGGTTCGAAACCGGCATCGGGCATACCCCAAACCGCCTCCAGCACAAGGGTTTTGGCCACCAGGCCCAAGCCGCTGCACCCCCATGAACAGGCCCGCTAGAGCAGCTTTACGCTAGTTTTTACGCTAACAACGGCTCTCGCTGAGCTTGAGACATGTCAGCCGCAGCTCGAGCCCCCGTGCCTGCTTGGGTGAAGGAGTTGCGGTCGTTGGTGCGTCGTGAGCACGGTCGCGGATGGACGCTCGACCCGCAAAGCGGGAAGGTCAAGCTGACGCGTCGGCTACCCGACGGAGGACGCAGCAGTGTGGTCCTCGACTTGCCGTGGAGCAGCTCGAGCTCCACGGCGGTGCTGACGCGGCTTCAGGCCATCCATCAGATGGAAGATGTCGGGCTGAGCCTGGCCGACGCTGTTGAGCAGCTCACAGCCGGTGACCAAGCGTCGTCACCGGCTGAAGGGGCCACCAACTGGCCGGTACTGGTCGAGGCGTTTCGGAAGCACAAGAACGAGGACTCCGGCGAGATCAAGCTGAGCACCTGGGAGAGCATGTACCTCCCGGTGATGAATCAGCTTTTGGAGGTGATGGACCAGCGGCCGGCACCACGAGATGGCCCCGCAGTCCTTGCCACCTTGCGAGATGCCTACGGCGGTGCACCCGGCACCCAGGGCCGCCGCCAACGGATCCTTTATGCAGCCCAGTTCCTGCGGTACGCCGTCGACAAGCGGGGAGTTCCCAAGCGGTGGCTGCCACCACCGAGCTTGTCGGACTATATCGGCAAGCGGCTCACGCCCAAGCGAGATTCGACACCGCTCAAGAGCCCGGACATCGTCAGGCTCCTTGAAGGGATAGCTGATCCGCGCTGGCGGCTGGCCGTCGAGCTGCTGGTCTGCTTTGGGCTCAGGCCCGTGGAACTCAAGCACTGCTCCCCCGGTGCTGACGGTGCCTCGCTGAGGGTCAGCTACCGCAAGCGCACGAGCAGAGGCAGTACCAAGCCACGCCTTGCCCTGGGGCTCGATCCTGTTGGTCTTCCGGGTCTGACGGCAAGGGCCGTTGCGAAACTGGCTTCGGGAGAACCGGGACTACCGCCACTGGGGGCCACCGACGGCGAAACATCGAAAGCCCTGAGGGTCTATCTCGACCGCCGGCCGATCTGGCAAGAACTCAAACAGGAAGCGGCCGCCCGCGGAGAGAAGCTCACTCCGTACTCCCTCAGACACGGCTATGCCCTCCGAGCCCACCAGGATGGCGGCCTTACCGTGCGGGCCTCAGCTGATTCAATGGGCCATTCCGCGCTCACCCACAACAGTGCGTATGGGACCTGGTCCGACGTCGAGGTCCAGGAGGCTGCGTTCACCCAAGCCCGCGAGCGGATCGAGCAGCTGCAGCCCGAGGCGTCACCGCCAGCACCAGAGCGGCTGGCCCGCCGACGGTGATCGTGGCAGGAAGAAATCGGGGGGCACTGTCTGAAAAAGCACGTTCAGAGTGTACAGACCCAGTCAGGGAGCATGTTCTGTATAGCCCCGACTGGGCAGATCCTCTCTGTCGACACTCATTGGACCCGCCGATTGGGTGGCGGGCCACGCATCCCAGGATCCAACTGGGAACGCTGGGGATATAGCACCGAGATGATCAGCAAGAGGTCGGTCAACCGCACCTTCACCCCTATTGACCCCCCGCAAGAGCATGTGCAATGCTGATTCCAGTGTTTGGTGCTTCCTACTTCCAACCCGTCTTCCTGCTGCCCAACCGGGGGTTCCCGAAGCCGCAGCAGTTGAGCCCTCCAGCAGGGCTCTTGAAGCTGGCCAGAACCAACGATGTACCATAAGTGAGACAACCTGGTTCAGCCAGCGAGTCTCACCCTGGCCGACACTTGCTCGCGTACAACACAACCCACTACACAACCCACTACATAGCCCTCTACGTAACCCTCACGCCCAACCAATATTTTTACAACCCACACGTAACCAAAGCGAGTAGCCACATCAGTTCCATTGATGGCTACTAATGATTGCGAATCTGATCGACTCGAACTTTGGGGGCAACTCCGAAGATTCTCGCCTCACGGGAGGTCGACCTCCCCAGCGCGGAAGTACCCGGGGAGCTTTGACTCCTGCGGGTAAATCCAAACTCAAGCCCCAGGCTCAGCATCCAGAGCTGTGGCTGCGTACCGGCCAGGCGGCTATAGCCCTTGGCCTAAGCACGGACACGCTAAAGCGTCATGCCAAGGCAGGCGTGCTCAACGTAGGAGAGCACTTCCGGTACGGGCCTCACCGCAATTCGCCGATGGTCTGGCGGGTTGAACGCTGCCTGGCAGCCCTGAGTCATCGGGGGTTGTTGAGCCGCGGCACAAGAACTGGGGGGCAGAACTAACACCACCGCACGGAAGCTCTGTAGAGGCAAGGTGGTGGGAGTTCCTCCAACATTCCATTGCGGTGGCGGTGATGTTTCCCCGTGGGGTTGCATCATCCCAGCAACTTGGATGTCAATACCAACCAGTGCCAGCAGAGCATTTATACGTTTGAATCTATTTCTTCTAACCATGGACGACAAATTCGCCTCCGCTACACCTGACAACGGCAACAACACTGATCACGCCAGCCGGCCGATCGATCCTGGCGACCAGCCAGAGCCCGACACCATGGACTCCAGCACCGCAACGGCAGTGGCCGCCAGCAACGGCACCACGCCGCTTGTGGAGGAGCTCGGCTCTCCTGCCGCTGAGCAGCCCACCACCGGCACGGACACCACGTCTCCCAATGGATGCGCGGCAACCGAGGTGCCCTATGAGGTCGAAGGAAAGATCAGCGAGTTCAGGGTCCACGTCGATGCAGTTGCTAGGAGCCTGTTGCGCGTAGATCAGCGGCCGAGCTCTCCACAGACGCCCATAAATCTGCCCAGATCCCAGTGACAGCAATGGGTCTGGCCACCAGAATGGGGCATGCAGAAGCCCAAGTCCTTCC
>NZ_JAGQCS010000011.1 GCF_024346315.1 Cyanobium sp. ATX 6F1 | reverse complement strand
ATCGACCTGGCTCTCGTCGGCGGTGGGGCCGGCAACGAAGGGGGTGGAAGTCATGGCTCAGGTGCAGCGAAGGGACGACGCAAACAACGGGAAAGAGTGGAAGACACCTTTCCGATCTGTTTTGAACCTAGGGGTGGCCGAGGGTGCCAACGGGCGGGTTAGCTGAGAGTGTGCTTAGAGCACCTGGCCCGTGAGCATGAAAAACGGCCAACCCCCCTGCAAGGCAGGGAATTTGGCCGGATTGAGAGTTGCCTGAGAGGCGCCCGATGGGGCTCTCAGTGCTGCTGTTTTGTGACCCCTCAGCGGGCTTCGGTGAAGGCCGAATTCATCGTGCGGGCGATCGGCTGGAAGATGTAACGCAGCACGCTGCGGCGGGGCCCCTGGATGTCGGCCACCAGGGTCATGCCCGGCAGGATCGGATAGAGCTTCTTCTGCGGGTCCACATACTGACGCTCCAGGGCGATCTTCACCCGGTAGTAGTACTGCCGGTCGTCGGGGTTCTGGAAGGTGGTGGGGGAAATGCTGCTCACCACCCCTGGAACGAAGCCATAGATGGTCGAGTCGTAGGGCTGGAGCTTGATCTCCGCCTTCTGGCCCACCTTCACAAAGCCGATGTCGGAGGGGCGCACGCGCGCCTCCACCACCCGTTGGGTGCCCTCGGGCACCACCGTGGCCACCACGGCGCCGGGGGCCACCACCGCCGCGGCATTCTTGAATTTCACGTCTTGAACCAGGCCGCTGGCGGGCGAGAGGATGCTGGTGCGCTCCAGCTGGTTCTTGACCCGCTTGATGTCTTCGCTCACCACCGCCTCCTCGTTCACCAGTTCGGCGATCTTGGAGTCGTTCTCCAGGCGCTGTCCCGAGTTCAGGCTGCGCAGCTTGGCCTGGGCCTCGCTGAGCAGCTTGTAGGACACCGACCGGTTGCCCCGCAGTTCCGCCAGCCGCGTGTTCGAGGCCGCCAGTTCCCGCTGGGCATTCACCACCTGCAGCCTGGAAACGGCGCCGATGTTGTCGAGTTTTTCGTACATCGACACCCCCTGGCGCAGCAGGCTCTGCT
Source organism: Cyanobium sp. ATX 6F1 (assembly GCF_024346315.1). NCBI lineage: Bacteria > Bacillati > Cyanobacteriota > Cyanophyceae > Synechococcales > Prochlorococcaceae > Cyanobium > Cyanobium sp. ATX 6F1. The sequence goes on along the minus strand of NZ_JAGQCS010000011.1, from coordinate 81,204 downwards.
CGGTGAGGAACTTGCGCTCCTGGTCGTTGAAGCGGGCGATTTCCGCTTGCTTCTGGGCGATCTGGGCCTTGATCGTGTCCACCTGATCGCGGGTGTTCTGCTCACGGCTGCGCAGCAGGTCTTCCTGGGCGTTCTGGACCCTGTTGCCCAGGCTGCCCAGTTCCTTACTGGAGTCAGGGAGCTTGTCGCTGCCGCTGAGCGCCGCCCGCAGCTGGGCCTGCTGAAGCGTGAGCGCCTGCAGCTTCTGTTGCATCGCCAGGTACTGGCTGCCCAGGAGATTGGGCCGCAATTGCAGCAGCAGCTGCCCCTTCTGCACCTGATCGCCTTCTTTGACCGCCACCTTCTCGACGATGCCCCCCTCCAGGTGCTGCACCGTGTAGACGTTGCCCTCGGGAATCACCTCACCGGAGGCATGCACCACCTCGTTGATCGGGGTGAGCGCTGCCCAGGGGATGAAGATCAAAAAGGCCGCACCGATGCCGTAAAGGGTGAGCTTGAGGTAGCGGTTGTCGGGTTTCTCCTCCAGCTCCAGGGCCTGGCTGAGGCGGTTGCGCCCCACCAGCCCGATGGTGTCCACCTGCTCGAGGCCCGGCAGTTTGCTGATCAGCCCAGAGCCCGGAGGCAGGGCCATGTCGTTGCCGGAACTAGGGGTGATGGCGGAAGGGCCGGCGGAGGTGGGGCCGCCGGGGGTGTTGGAGGAGTTGCTCATGGGATCAGAGGAGGGCGGGGCGTGGGGCGGTGATTCAGGGGGCTGATTTCTGCATCTGTTGGCGGAGCTCTTCAGCGGTTCCTTGGAAGACGGTGACGCCCTTGTCGAGGATCACCAGCCGATCGGCCAGCTCCAGCAGAAGTTTGTTGTCGGTGGCGAGGATCACACTGCGCTGCTGGCCGCTGAAGGCGCAGCGCCGCAATTTGGGCAGGGCATCGACCACCGTCTGGAACTGACCCGGGGCCAGGCCCTGGCTGATGTCATCGATCAACAGGATCGGCGCATCCTTGATGATCGCCTGGGCCAGGGCGATCAGTTTGCGCACCCCCAACGGGATCTGATAGGTGATCTCGTTGGTGAGCGGCGTGAACAACCCATCCGGCAAGGCTTCGAGGGTTTCGAGGATGCCCAGATCAGCGCAGACCCGGCGCACACCATCAACGGTGGCATCGGAGTTCATCGCCGTGAGGTTCGACCACAGCGTGCCCGGCAGCAGTTCCACGTTGGTCATCACGTAGGCGATGTTGCGCTGGAGACCATCGGTGCTGAACTGGCGGTAATCGCTGCCATCGAAGAGCAGGGTGCCACTGGCCAGGGGGTAGAGCTGGTCGATCACCTTGAGCACCGCGCTCTTGCCGGAGGCGGCATGGCCCGTGACCGCCAGGATCTGGCCCGGTGTGACCGACAGCGACACCCGGCTCAGGGCCAGTTGGGCGTCGTTGCCCAGGCGGCAGGCCAGCGAATCCAGCAGCAGGTTGCCGCGCAGGCGCGGAACACTGCCTTCACTCGACGCCTTGCTCACACCCCGGAGCTTCAGGAACGATTCCAGCTGCTTGTACTGATTGAGCATGCTCGTGTAGCGCAGCACCGCGTTCATCAGTTGCTGGAAGGGGGTGAAGATCCTCCACACGAAGAACATCGCCGCGATCAGGCTGCCCATCGCCGCCGGATCCTTCAGCTCACCGGAGGTGATCAGCCAGGCCCCCGCCGCCAGGGTGAGCACACCGGCCAGCTGGGAGGTGGTGCTGATCAGCACCTGCAGGCGGCTCACCTGCTTGTTGAGCTCCAGGCCACTCTTGCTGCTCTCAGCCGAAAGGCCGCGCAGCCGCTGCAGCCAGACCCAGCCGATGTTGGAGGTCTTGACCTCCAGGAAGCGCGACACCAGTTCCTGCTGGGCCAGACCGATGCCGGTGCCGGTGCTGAGGCTGAGCTCGGCGGCGCCGGCGTAGTAGCGGGCCAGGAAGAACACGATCAGGCCGCTGACGATCATCAGGGCGATCGGCACCATCACCAGCCAGCCACCGATCACCGCCACCGCGGCCAGATACACGACGATGAAGGGGAAATCCAGCAAGGCCGAGGCCAGGGGCCCTTGCAGGTAGCCCAGCAGGCTGTCGAGGTTGCGCAGGCGGTAATAGAGGCCATTGCGGCCAATTTGTTCAATCTGGCGGTAATCCAGTGAGAACAGCTTCTCAACGATGCCCACGCCCATCAGGCTTTCGATTCGCCCCGCCAGCAGAGCCAGCTGACCCGAGCGCCACTGGCGCAGGATCCAGTCGAGGCCGAACAGCACCACCACCCCCAGGAAGATCCAGAGGGTGGAAATGATGCTGTTGCTGGGGATCGAGACCGCGTAGATCGCCCGGATGTAGAAGGGCAGCGCCAGGGCCAGCAGGCTGAGGCCGAAGCTGATGGCGTAGAGCACGCCGATGCGGTTGGTGAAGCGGTAGAGGATCTGCTTCAGCAGGCTGGAGCGATCGACGCTCGCCTTTTCCTGCAGCAGCACCACCTGGCCGCCGGGGGTCAAGGTGGTGGGGTCGGTGCGACCGGTGACATTGCCGGCGATCACCTCGCCGTGGCTGTCCCGGGAGAGCACATAGGGGGTGCCCTCAGGGCTGAGGTAGAGGGCCGGCAGCAGGTGGGGGTTGAGCTGGCCCCAGCCCTGCAGCACCTCCAGGCGGCTGCCGTAGCCCAGGCGCAGCAGCACATTGCGCACGTCCACCAGATCCATCTGGCGGGGGTCGGCGCTGATCAGCTCGAACAGCTCCTCGGGCCGGCCCGTCCACAACAACTGCTGCAACAGCAGCCGCAGGCAGAAGGCCATGGGCGCCTCGGCACTGAGCGTGATGTCGCGCAGCAGCACATTGCGGCTGGTCATCGGGCCACCTCCAGGTTCAGCGCGGGAAGATCAATCGACTGGTCGGTGAGGGCCTTGAGGGCGTTGCCGGCCCCGCAGATCAGCACGGTGGTGCGGCCGTGGGTGCGCTTGAGCAACTTCGCGAAGCCATCGATGAACTCCTTGCCGTAGGAGCACTCGCTCAGGTCGACCAGCAGCAGCCGGGGCTCCATCGTCACACCCCGGATCAACTGGAACTGCTGCAGGGTGTCGCGGGAGAGCCCGGTGGGGACGGAGCCACCCAGGGGCGTGCTGTAGCCGTCGGAGAGGCTCCTGACCTTGTCGTCGGTGCCCACCAGCACCGACCAGAACAGGGCCTTGCGGCTGTAGCGGTTGGGCTGGAAGGAGGTGATGTTCTGCAGCAGGGTGCCGTCGAAATACGCCTGGGCCGGATCCACGTAGATCACCTCCCGGCGCAGCCGCTCACGGTTGTAGTCGGCAATCGAGAGGCCATTCACCTGCAGATCCAAGTCGGTTTCGATCTGCAGCAGCGAGAGGAACAGGTGCCGGGCGTCGGCACCGCTGCTGGCGTCGCGCACGATCACCGCCTCACCGGCGCCAATGGGCGGCAAGGCCTGGCCGTTGATGCTGAATTGGAGGCTCTGCTCCAGGGCCAGGTCGGCGCTTCCACCCGCCGGTTCCACCGGCAGGGCCATCAGGGTGTCGAGCTCGTCGCGGGCATGGATCAGCCGGCGGTAGCTGCTCCAGAGGCCCAGGGCCTGCTGCCAGGGCTGCAGGATCTTGCCCCCCAGCAGCAGGCAGGCGGCCAGGGCGCCCACCAGCAAGTGGCCGCTGATCACCATGAAGGCCCCCCAGGTGACCAGGGCGGCCATGGTGACCTGGTTCATCAGGCTGCTGAACGCCTGGTATTGACCGGTGGCGTTGCTGTTCTGCATGCGCTGCCAGGCCAGGCGCTCCTGGCGCTCCTCGTTGCCGATCAGGAAGAAGCGCCCCAGCCCGTTCGACTTGATCAGATCAATCGACGACATCAACTGGGATTGGTAGTTGACCCGCTCCAGCTCCAGTTCATCCTTCTGGCGTGAGACCGCTTCGAAGTCGCGGGCGAACTGCAGCGAGCGCAACAGGTAGATGACGATCGCCAGCACCGCGATCAGGCCGACACTGCCGCCGATCAGGAACAGCACCAGCACGAAAAACAGGGAAAAGCACAGGTCGATGGCCGTGGTGAAGGCCTGGATGGCGCTTTCATCCCGCAGCAGGTTGATGCTGTTGAGCCGCTCGGCGTGGGTGGAGGGGGGCTCCTTGAGGTAGTCGCCCAGACGCATCTGGGTGAAATGCGCCAGGGCCTCCATGCGGCGCTGGTGCTCCACCCGGGCGCCATCGAAGCCGGTGAGCCCGGTGCGCACCGTGCGCAGCCAGCCGGACACCGACAGCAGCACCACCACCCCGATGGTCAGCAGGGTGAGGCTGGCGAAGGCCTTGGTCGGGAGAACAGTGGTGTAAACGAGGTTGATGTAGATCGGTGAGGACAGCTCCAGCAGGTTGATCAGAATGGAGCTGACCACGATTGGTCCAACTTGGTATTGACTCCAATCGGTGTCCTTGAGAGATTGAAAGAACTGGTGGTTGCGCAGTTCCTCGATCAGATCGAGCTGGCGGTCGATGAAGTCTTTGATGCCCGCCCCGATGGATCGCAATCGGGTTCCGGCCCCAGGCAAGCTCACGGCTCGAACCACGTCGGTAAGCCTCAGTCCAACGAGTGAATCAGAACCAAGTTAATGCGTTACCCACGCTTTGGCTTCCATCGAGGGACAAACTGACAATTTCTGTGTTTCCCTCGCTGGCGGTTCCTACTTTTCGGTGGCGCCACTAGTCTGAACGTTCTGGCTTCATCCCCCAGCATGCTCAGGATCCGCCTTCCGGCCCCCCAGGTTCAACTCGAGCTGATTGGCACGGGTCGTGGCAACCGGCAGCCGTTTCAGGTGCTCGGCCCCACCACCGAGGTGGCCTTCGTCGAGGAACTGCTGGAGCAGCAATTCGGTGGGCTCACCATCAACCCCGCTGAACTGTTCAGCTTCCTCGGCAGCGATCCCTGGGTGCAGGAGCGCTTCAGTGCCCCGGAACTGGTGGACGGCGACCTCAACGCAACCGATACCGGCGAGCAGACCTTCCAGCGCCAGACCCTCGGCGACAAGCTCGTGCAGGCGGGCTTCCTCGAAATCGATGAGCTCGAAAAGCTGCTCGAGGATTACCGCCCCTTCGCCGGTACCCAGCGCTTCGGGGAGTTCCTCAAGCTCAACCTGCAGGTGCCCCCCCAGTTGCTGGAGCTGCTGCTCAACCCCACCCTCTTCGATGGCGGCGGCTTCAACGACAAGCGCCTGGGCGATCGGTTGGTGGAGCTGAACGTGATCACCGCCGAGCAGCTTCAAGCGGCCCTGGCCGTCCAGAAGCAGGGCGGTGGCCTGCTCGGTGAGGTGCTGGCGAAGCAGGGGTTGCTCAGCGAGCGCATGGCGCGCTTTTTCTCCAAGGCCCAGATCAACACCCAGGGCCAGATCGAATACAGCGGCAGCTGAAGCGGGCGGCTCAGCGCCAGAGGGCATCGGCCATACGGCAGGTCTGAACGATCGCTCCCACGTCGTGGACGCGCACCAGATCGGCCCCCGCCGCCACCAACCGGCAGACCACGGCGGCCGTGCCCCAGAGCCGGGCCCGCGGCCGCGGTTCGCCCAGCAGCTCACCGATGAAGCGCTTGCGCGAGGGGCCCACCAGCAGCGGAAACCCCTCCGCGCGCATCGCCGAGAGGCCCTCCAGCAGCGCGAGGTTGTGGGCCGTGGTCTTGGCGAAACCCAGGCCCGGATCCCAGATGATCTGCCCGGCGGCCAGGCCGGCCGCCAGGGCCCGATCGGTGGCCCGCAGCAGTTCCGTGTGCACCTCGGTGACCACATCGCCATAGACCGCCAGGCCGTCCATCGTTGCGCTGGTGCCGCGGTTGTGCATCAGCACGTAGGGGCAACCGGCGGCGGCGATCAGGGGCAGCAGATCGGGGTCGCGGGCGCCGCCACTGACGTCGTTGATCCAGTCGGCTCCCGCCTCCAGGGCCGCTGCGGCCACGCTGGCCCGGAAGGTGTCGATCGAGAGCAGCGGCGGGGCTGGGGCACCTTCGAAGGCTGGCTCCGAGAAGCTGCTGCGGATCGCCCGCAGGCTCGGCAGCACCCGGCGCAGCTCTTCTTCGGGCTCCACCTCGCTGGCGCCGGGCCGGGTGCTCTGGCCCCCCAGGTCGAGCACGGCGGCCCCCTGGCGGGCCATGCGCCGGGCGGCGGCCACGGCGGCTTGGGGGCTGGTGAGCCGGCCCCCGTCGCTGAAGGAATCGGGGGTGAGGTTGAGCACCCCCATCACATGGGTGCGCTGGCCCCAGGCCAGGGTGCGGCCCGGCGGCATCAAGCCGTGACAGGCACCTGGTAGCCGGCGATGCGGGCAAAGCCGGCCGGGTCGAGGGAGGCACCCCCCACCAGCACCCCATCGATGTCGGATTGAGCCATCAGCTGGTCGATGTTGTCGGCTTTGACCGAGCCGCCGTACTGGATCGTGATCTCAGGGAAGCCCACCCAGCCACGGATCAGGGCGCAGATCCGGTTGGCCTCGGCCGCTGCGCAGGTCTTGCCGGTGCCGATCGCCCAGATCGGCTCGTAAGCGACCACGAGAGCCGCGGGATCGAGCCCGTCCACCCCCTGCTCCACCTGGCGGCGGATCACCCGTTCGGCCTCACCTGACTCCCGCTGGGCATCGCTCTCACCGACGCAGAGGATCGGGATCAGCCCTGCCTCCTGGGCCGCCCGCGCCCGGTGGTTGATCTGCTCGTCGGTTTCGCTGTAGTACTTGCGCGGCTCGCTGTGGCCCACGATCGCGTGGGTGACGCCGTGCTCCAGCAGCATCGGCGCCGAGATCATGCCGGTGTAAGCCCCCGATCCATCCCAGTGGACGTTCTGGGAAGAGATTTTGATGGCGCTGCCGCTCAGGGCCTCGCTCAGGGCCGCGATCGCCGTGAACGGCGGCGCCAGGATCACCTCGCGATCACTGGGAAGATCGGCCACCAGGGGCAGAAAGGCCTCGGCGAAGGCCCGCGCTTCGGCGCAGGTCATGTGCATCTTCCAGTTGCCTGCGATCACCGCCTTCGCCACAGAAGATCCCTCGCCAAACCTGCCCATCAACCTAAAGCGCGGGGGTGCCGGGCACGACAACGGTCTGGCCCCTGATCTCCACCCGGTCGCCGGGGAGCAGCTGGCGGCCGCGCCGTTCCTCCAGCTCACCATTCACCTTCACCTCCCCCTGCTGGACCCAGAGCTTGGCCTCGCCGCCGGTGGCCACCAGGCCCTGCCATTTGAGGAATTGATCGAGCCGGAAGCGCACCTCGCTCCGCTCCGGGCCTAATTCCTGGGGCGCGGAGGGGGCCAAAACTTCACTGATAGGGTGCCTCGATGCTCGCACCACCGTCGGCTGGCTTCCGTCGGCTTCTGCCGCTGCTCAAGCCCTACCGCCGCAACCTGGTGGCCGGCGGCCTGTGCATGCTCGTGTTCGTGGGCTGCTGGCCGCTGCTGGCCTGGCTCGCCGGCCAGCTGATCCCAGCGATCGGCGCCGGCGATTTCCCCCGGGTGCTGCGGGTGGTGGCCCTGGCCCTGGCGGTGTTCATGGTTCAGAAGCTGGCCCAGTTCGGCCAGGACACCCTGCTGGCGGGCCCCGCCCTGCAGGTGAGCCAGGACCTGCGCCGGCAGCTGTTCGCGCGGCTGCAGCGGCTCGAATTCGGTGCCCTCGAGAAGCTCTCGTCGGGCGATCTCACCTATCGGCTCACCGAAGACGCGGACCGGGTCGGTGAGGTGATCTACAAGACCATCCAGGACACCACCCCCAGCCTCCTGCAACTGGTGGTGGTGTTCGGCTACATGGTCTTCCTCGATTGGCAGCTCTCGGCAGCCACGCTGCTGCTGGCGCCGCTGGTGGCGGCGCTGGTGAGCGTGTTCGGGGCGCGGGTGATGGGGGCGGCCGAGCGCAGCCAGAAGCAGGTGAGCGAACTGGCCTCCCTGCTGGGGGAGGCGATCAGTGGCCTGCCCCTGGTGCGCGCCTTCGCCGCCGAACCCTGGCTGCAGGAGCGCTTCGAGCGCGAAATCGACCTGCACCGCCGCGCCCGTTACCGCACCCAGCGGCTGCTGGCCCTGCAGTTTCCCGTGGTCGGTTTTCTCGAGGCGGCCGGAATCCTGACGGTGCTGCTGATTGGCTCCGCCCGCATCCAGGCCGGCGGCCTCGACAGCCAGGGCTTCAGCAGCTACATCGCCGCCCTGCTGATGCTGATCGATCCGATTTCCCACCTCACCACCAACTTCAACGAGTTCCAGCAGGGCCAGGCTTCCCTCAAGCGCCTGCGGGGCATCGAGCAGGAGGCGGTGGAGGAGCCCGACCGCCCCGATGCCCTCCCCCTGGGCCCGGTGCAGGGGGGGCTGCTGCTCGATGGCGTGGGCTTCGCCTACAGCCCCACTCAGCCGGTGCTGAACGACCTCAGCCTCGAGATCAAGCCGGGCCAGGTGGTGGCCCTGGTGGGGCCCTCCGGGGCGGGCAAGAGCACGCTGTTTTCGCTGCTGTTGCGCTTCAACCGGCCCAGCCAGGGTCGGATCCTGCTCGATGGCCAGGACCTGGGCGACCTCAGGGCGGCCGACCTGCGCCGAGCCCTGGCCCTGGTGCCCCAGCAGAGCAGTGTCTTTTCCGGCACGGTGGCCGAGACGATCCGCTTCGGGCGTCCCGCCAGCGATCAGCAGCTGCGCCAGGCGGCGCGGCTGGCCAATGCCGATGGCTTCATCGAGGCCCTCCCCGGCGGCTATGGCGCCCGCATCGAGGAGCGCGGCAGCAATTTCTCCGGCGGCCAGCTGCAGCGGCTGGCGATCGCCCGGGCGGTGCTGGGCAATCCGGCGGTGCTGCTGCTCGATGAAGCCACCAGCGCCCTGGACGCGGAGGCCGAGGAGGCCGTCCAACAGGGCCTCAAGCAGGCGATGGCCGGCCGCACCGTGCTGGTGATCGCCCACCGGCTCGCCACCGTGCAGGAGGCCGATCTGATCCTCGTGCTCGATCAGGGGCGGATCGTCGAGCGCGGCAGCCATGATCAGTTGATGGCGCAGGCGGGCCGCTACCGCGAGCTCTGCGAGCGCCAGTTGATTCGCGTCAGCATCTGAACCCCCAGCGCCTCAGGTCATGGCTGACTCCGCCGATCCCCCCCTTCCCTTTCAGCTCTGGGAGTACCGGGTGATCCACATCAATGTGGAGAACAACGCCCCTCCCGAGGCGCCCAATCCCCAGGTGGCGAGCCAGAAGCTGCAGGGGATGCTGAGCCCGGAGTTCATCGCCCGGGAGTTTCCGCAGCAGTACGGCGCCCCGCCGCCGCCGCGTCACCCCGCCGAACAGCTGCAGTTCTTCCTCAACCTGCTCGGCAAGGAGGGCTGGGACATGGTGGGCTCCGAGCGGGTGGGGGTGCTGCTGATGTTCTTCTTCCGGCGGCCGCTGCGGCCCCTTCCCAAGGCCCTGCCTCCCCCCGCCAGCGCGCAGGAGGCCCCAGCGGAGGAGGGCCTGGCAGACGGCCCCTAACCTGATCGGGCTCCCCCCCGTGCAGGCATGACCGACGAACTCCAGCAGCCCCCCGTTCTCACCTTCGAGGACAAGCGCTACGACCTCAACAACCTCCCCGATGACGTCAAGGAGCTGGTGCGCGGGATGCAGGTGGCCGATGCCCAACTGCGGCTCCACGAAGACACCCTCAAGGTGCTGGTGGTGGGGCGGCAGTCGCTGGCCTCTCAACTCAACGAGCGGCTCAAGACGATCACCCCGATGCCCTGAGGCCAGGGGCCGTGGCGATCACTCGCCCAGGGCGCCCAACTCCTCGAAGCGGAAGCGTTGGTGGCTCGTGCCGCCTTCGGCTTCGGGGTCTTCGGTTTCGATCAGCCGCTCGGCCAGCACCCAGGGGCCGCCGTCGCCCAGGGGCACAAAGCTGTCGGTGAAGGAGCTGGCGCCACCCTTGGCGGCCCCGGTGGCCGGATCGCTGTAACGGCTGCTGTAGGTGTGGCTGAGGTAGCCCGCACCGGTGTCGGTGGTGCTGCCGGTGAAGATCGTCACCACCGTGCCGTGGATGTGGCGGTGCACCATCGTCACCACGTCGTTCTTGATGCGGTAACGATCACCGGCGTTCTTGCCGCCCACGATCACCTCCACGCCCACGTCATCGGTGTCGCCGGCGGAGAAGGTGTTGGCGCCATGGGTCTGCTCGAAGCTGCGGCGGACCCGGTGGATCGCCACCTCCCAGAGCTGGGAACCCACCGCCTTGGTGACCGCTTCGTCGTCGCAGCCCTCCACCTTGGCCTTGAGATCGGAGCTCACCTCAAACGTGCCCTGCTCGCGCCGCTCGCCCTGCTCCCAGATCCAGCGGCCGCGGTAGCCCCCGAACTCCGGATCCCAGGTGTAGCGGTTCTCGTAGGCGGCGCGGAAGGCCTCCCGCAGGTCGCTGCCCGGGGCGATCGGTGTTTCGGCTGCTGGGCTGTTGGCCTTAGACGCCGCCGGATCGAGGGAGAGAAAGATGGGCATGGGGGAAGCTCAAGCGTCCTGTAACCCTACCCAGCACCGCTCAGCTCAGCAGGGCTCAGGGCGCGGCCACGGGAGCGTGGATGTCCTGCAGGGCCCGGACCGTGAGGCTGTGGGTCGTCTGCAGGGCCGTGATCGCCTCCACCGCCGCCCGGGCCCCGGCCAGGGTCGTGACCGTGGTCACGGCGTAGTCGAGGGCGGCCCGGCGCAGGTACTTGTCGTCGTAGGCGGCCTGGCGGCCGATCGGGGTGTTGATGATCAGCTGGATGCGGGCCGAGCGGATCGCGTCTTCGATGTTGGGTCGCCCCTCGTGCACCTTGAGGATCGACTCCACCTCCAGACCGGCCTCCTGGAGCACCTTGGCGGTGCCGGTGGTGGCGATCAAGGCGAAGCCCAGGGCGGCGAGGCCGCGGGCCACGGGCACCAGGGCGAGTTTGTCGCGGTCGTGGGTGGAGAGAAACACCGTGCCACCGGTGGGCAGGGCCTCGCCGGCGGCCAGCTCGGCCTTGGCGTAGGCCATCCCGAAGCTGCTGGCGCTGCCCATCACCTCGCCGGTGGAGCGCATCTCCGGGCCCAGCAGCGAATCGGATCCCGGGAAGCGCTTGAACGGCAGCACCGCCTCCTTGACGTTCTGCATGGGCGGCACGGGCTCGCCCGTGAGACCCAGTTCCGCCAGGGTGCGGCCGGCCATCAACCGGCTGGCGATCTTGGCCAGGGGCACGCCGGTGGCCTTGGCCACGAACGGCACCGTGCGCGAGGCCCGGGGGTTGGCCTCGATGATGAACACCTCGCCGTCGCGCACGGCGAATTGCAGGTTGATCAGGCCGTTCACCTTCAGGGCCAGGGCCAGATCCTTGCTCCAGCCGCGGATCGTGGCCAGGGCCTCAGGCCCCAGCGACACCGAGGGCAGGGCACAGGCGGAATCGCCGGAATGGATGCCGGCGGGCTCGATGTGCTCCATCAGGCCGCCGATCACCACCTGGCCGGTGCGATCGGCCAGGGCGTCCACATCCACCTCGATCGCGTTCTCCAGGTACTGGTCGATCAGCACGGGGTGGTCGGGTTCCACCTGCACGGCTTCCCCCATGTAGCGGTTCAGTTCCTCCTGATCGAAGACCACCTCCATGGCGCGGCCTCCCAGCACGTAGCTGGGGCGCACCACCACCGGGTAGCCCACCCGCTCGGCCACGGCACGGGCCTCCGCCTCGCTGCGGGCCAGGCCATTGCGGGGCTGGCGGATGTTCAACCGCCGCAGGATCGCCTCGAATTGCTCCCGGTCTTCGGCCGTATCGATCGACTCAGGAGACGTGCCCCACAGCCCCGTGCCCGTGGCCAGGCCCTCCGGGCTGGCCAGCCAGCGTTGCAGCGGCAGGGCGAGCTTGAGGGGCGTCTGACCGCCGAACTGCACGATCACGCCTTCGGGCTGTTCGGCCTCGATCACGTTGAGCACGTCTTCGAGGGTGAGCGGTTCGAAGTAGAGCCGGTCGCTGGTGTCGTAATCCGTCGACACCGTTTCCGGATTGCTGTTCACCATCACCGTGGCGAAGCCCTCCTGTTGCAGGGCGAAGGAGGCGTGCACGCAGCAGTAGTCGAATTCGATCCCCTGACCGATGCGGTTGGGCCCACCGCCGAGGATCATCACTTTGCGGCGTGACTCCGGCTGCACCTCGTTTTCGGGGGGCAGCAGGGTCAAGGAGCCGTCGGCATTGAGATGCTCCAGGGGCCGCTCGTAGGTGGCGTAGTGATACGGGGTGCTGGAGGCGAACTCGGCGGCGCAGGTGTCCACCGTCTTGAACACGGCGTTCACCCCCAGCCCCTGGCGATAACGCCGCACGCTGAGCTCGTCGCTGGCGGTGGCCCAGGCGATCTGGCGGTCGGAGAAGCCCAGCTGCTTGAGCTCCAGCAGGGCCTCAGAGCTGAGCTGATCCAGGGAGCGGCCGCTCAGCAGGCGCTCCTGGGCCTCAACGATGTGGCGCAGCTTGGCCAGGAACCAGGGGTCGATGGCGCTGAGCTGGTGGATGTCGGCGTCGCTGCGGCCGGCGGCCATGGCGGCGCGCACGGCGAAGATCCGATCCGGCGCCGGGGTGCGCAGCAGGCGCTCCAGTTCGGGGGCCTCGATCGGCTGATCGGGGCGGTCGCAGCCCCAGCCGGCATGGCCCGTTTCCAGCGAACGCAGGGCCTTCTGGAACGATTCCTCGAAGCAGCGGCCGATCGCCATCGCTTCCCCCACCGACTTCATCGAGGTGGTGAGCACAGCCGGAGAACCACGGAACTTCTCGAAGGCGAAGCGCGGAATCTTGGTGACCACGTAGTCGATCGTGGGCTCGAAGCAGGCCGGCGTCTTGCCGGTGATGTCGTTGAGGATTTCATCGAGGGTGTAGCCCACCGCCAGGCGGGCGGCGATCTTGGCGATCGGGAAGCCCGTGGCCTTCGACGCCAGCGCCGAGCTGCGGCTGACGCGCGGATTCATCTCAATCACCACCACATCGCCATTGGCGGGGTTGATCGCGAACTGGATGTTGCTGCCGCCGGTCTCGACGCCGATCTCGCGGATGATCGCGATCGATTGGTCACGAAGGCGCTGGTACTCCCGGTCGGTGAGGGTCTGGGCGGGGGCGACCGTGATCGAGTCGCCCGTGTGCACCCCCATCGGGTCGAGGTTCTCGATGCTGCAGATGATCACCACGTTGTCGGCCAGATCGCGCATCACCTCCAGCTCGAACTCTTTCCAGCCGATCAGCGAGCGCTCGATCAGGATCTGCGACACAGGGCTCGCCTCCAGGCCGCTCTTGCAGAAGGCCCTGAACTCCTCGGGGTTGTAGGCGATGCCGCCGCCGGATCCGCCGAGGGTGAAGGCGGGACGAATGATGCGCGGATAACTGCCGATCTCCTCGTCGCCGACACGCTCGGCCTCCTCCAGGGTGCTCGCAATGCCCGACGGGCAGACGGCCACGCCGATGCGCTCCATCGCCTGCTTGAACAGGTTGCGGTCTTCCGCCTTCATGATCGCCTCGAGGTTGGCGCCGATCAGCTCCACCCCGTAGGTCGCCAGGGTGCCGTTCTCGGCCAAGGCCACCGCCAGGTTCAGGGCGGTCTGGCCGCCCATGGTGGGCAGCAGGGCGTCAGGGCGCTCGATCTCGATCACCCGGGCCACCACCTCAGGGGTGAGCGGCTCGATGTAGGTGCGATCCGCCATGTCCGGATCGGTCATGATCGAGGCCGGATTGCTGTTCACCAGCACCACCTCGAAGCCTTCGGCCCGCAGGGCCTTGCAGGCCTGGGTGCCGGAATAGTCGAACTCGCAGGCCTGGCCGATCACGATCGGCCCGGACCCCAGCAGCAGGATGCGACGCAGATCCGTCCGGCGGGGCATGGGGAAAAGCGGGGGCCAAACCTGCCCAGCCTCTCATGGTTGATCGCGGCACCGGCCGCTGCCGGGCGAGTCCACCCCCTGTGGTCGCTAATCTGGTCCAATATCCATTCTGACGAACGTTCCATGAGCGAACTCCAGCGCCTGAAGGGGCTGCTGCCTCCTGAGATGCAGAGCTGGGTGTTCGTGGAAGCCGCCGCCGCCGCCGACCCGCCGCTGATCACGATCGAGGAGATCGGCCGTGATGAGGTGGAAATCCAGGTGGATCTGGAGAAATGGGACCAGCTGGCCCTGGATCACCGCAACCTGCTCTTCTGGCACGAGGTGGGCCGGGTCCAGAACGATGCCGTGCCCCGCGACGGTTGGGAGATGGCGGCCCTGGCCATCGGCCTGGGGGGGGCGATCGGCGAGCTCTGGGTCCAGGACGGCCTGCTGCTGGTGCTGGCGGCGGGGCTTTCAGGCTTCGCCGGTTACCGCCTGTATCTCAAGAACAATTCCGAAAAGCGCCTGGCGGACGCCATCGGTGCCGACGAGCGGGCGATCGATCTGGCCACCCGTTTTGGTTACACCTTGCCCAATGCCTACAAGAGCCTGGGGGGCGCCCTCAAGGAGCTGGTGGAGCAGAGCCGCAAGAAGAAGAAGCGGGCCTTCTATGAAGATCGCCTCGAGGCCCTGCGCAAGAGCGCCGGCAAGGCCCGCGCCGAGATGGCCCAGCAGCAGGGAAGCCGCCAGTCGGTCACCAGCGAGAACGTCTATGGATAGCCGGGAGCTGGCCCAGCTGGCGGCGGAAGCCTGTGATGACCGCAAGGCCGTCGACATCCTGCTGATCCGGGTGGACGAGGTGTCTTCCCTGGCCGACTGGTTCGTGATCGCCAGCGGGCTGTCGGATGTGCAGGTGCGGGCGATCGCCCGCTCGGTGGAGGATCGCCTCGAAACCGAGGCCGGCCGCCTGCCCCTGCGCAAGGAGGGTCAGACCGAGGGGCGCTGGCTTCTGCTGGATTACGGCGAGCTGATCGTGCACGTGCTCACCCCGTCGGAGCGCAGCTACTACGACCTGGAGGCCTTCTGGGGCCATGGGGAGAAGGTGCCCTTCGTGAGCACCGCCAGCTTGAGCTCGGCCAGCGTGAACCCCGAGGGCGCCCTTCCGGGCTGAGGGCTCTGTGGCCGAAAACATCCTCATCGATGATCTCTGCCCGGTGCCACCGGAGCAGCGACCGCTGGAGGAGTACGACCAGTTCTGCCGTTCCTGGTTCTTCCGCTGGCCCGCCACCAGCTCCCGCTCCCTGCTGCGGCCGCTGCTGGTGAGCTGGTGGGCCGCCCTGCCGCTCACCCTGCTGGTGACCAGCGGCAGCTGGGCCCTGCGCCAGGATCCCCTGCGCCTGACGGCCATCGCCGCCCTGGGCGCCGTGCTGATGCCCCTCGCCCTGCTGGTGCGCCAGTGGCTGGGCTGGCGGCACCTGTTGCTGCGCCTGCGCAGCGAGCGGATCGCCTACGAGGAATCCGGTTGGTACGACGGCCAGGAGTGGGAGAAACCCCTGGCCTGGCGCCAGCGGGATCTGCTGGTGGCCCGCCACCAGGTGGCTCCGGTGATGCGCCGGCTGGAGCTGGCCCTGGCGGTGCTGGCGTTGCTGCTGCTGCTCGGCACCGGCCTCTGTCAGGCTTTCTGAGAGGCTTCCGGTTCGATCGGGGGTCATCCCCCACGCCGCGCCGATGACCCTGTCCTCCAGCTTCGGAACTCCCCAGCGCTCCGGCGTCCCTCCTCTGGAGGTGCGTGTGCTGCGCAGCGGCATCGTCGAATCGGTGCACCGGGCCCATGCGGTGGTCTGCGACCAGCGCGGCCGGGTGCTGATGCGCGCCGGAGATCCCCAGCTGCTGAGCTTTGTGCGCTCGGCGCTCAAGCCGTTCCAGGCGCAGGTCTATGTGGGCAGTGGCGCCGCCGATGGGGCCGGCGCCGATGATCGCGGCCTGGCGATCGCCTGCGCCTCCCATGCGGGCACCCCTGCCCACGCCCGCGAAGCCTTCAAGCTGCTCTGGAGCGCCGATCTGGAGACGGAGCAGCTGCAGTGCCCGATCCCCCCCGGCGGCACCAGCCCCCTGGAGCACAACTGCTCCGGCAAGCACGCCGCGTTCCTGGCCGCCTGCCGGCGGCTGCACTGGCCCCTGGAGAGCTACCTGCAGGTGGAGCACCCCTTGCAGCAGCAGCTGCTCAAGCGGGTGGGCGAACTGTTGGGCATGCCCGGCGCTGAGCTGGTGACCGCCCGCGACGACTGCGGCGCCCCCACCCTGCAACTGCAGCTGGCCCAGATGGCCCTACTTTTTGCTCATCTGGGGGCCTCCGAGCAGGCCGACCTGGAACGCCTCAGCCGGGCGATGCTCGCCCACCCCGAGCTCATCGCCGGTGAGGGCCGTTTCGACACCGAACTGATGCGCCGCGGCCACGGCCAGGTGGTGAGCAAGGGTGGCGCCGAGGGCATCCAATGCCTCAGCCGCGTCGGTGAGGGCATGGGGGTCGCGATCAAGGTGATCGATGGGGCCAGCCGCGCGAAGCACGCCGTGGCGCTGCATGTGCTGCGCCAGCTCGACTGGCTCACCCCGCTGAGCCTGGAGGAGCTGGAGCAGCGTTTTCTGGTGCCCGGCGAGGCCGTGCGCCTGGAGGTGGTGGGGGAGCTGCGCTTCGACGCCGCCGCGAGCCGCTAGGAGCGGGCCTGGCGCAGGGAATCCCACAGGGACAGCGCCAGCAACACGACCCCGATCAGGCCGCTGAGCCATTCGGGCACATGCAGGCCCCAGCGGGCGATCACCACCCCCGCCAGCATCAAAAAGCCCAGGGCGCCGATGGCGTAGTGGGCGCCGTGCTCGAGGTAGATCAGCCGGTCCAGGGCGCGCTCGCGCGTGAGCAGCACCGTGAGCGAGCGGATGAACAGGGCGCCGAGGCCCAGGCCGGTGAGGATCAGGGGTAGCTGGTTGGTGATCGCGAAGGCGCCGATCGTGCCATCGAGGCTGAAGGAGGCATCCAGCAGCTCCAGGTAGATCAGGCTGGCCACACCGCCATGGGCGGCCAGCCGTCCCATGGCCGCCTCGTCGCCGCCGAAGAACTGGGCCAGGGAGGTGCTGAGGATCTGCAGCACCAGGCCCACCAGGCCGCTGATCAGCACATCGCCGCGCAGCTCCCTGGGGAGGGCCAGGGCCACGGCCAGCAGCACCGTCAGGGCCAGGGCCACCTCCAGTGATTCGATCCGCCCTGCCTGGGCCAGCCTGGCCTCCAGCCGCTGGACCCAGTGCAGAGTCTTGGCCTCATCGAAGAAGTAGCGCAGGAACACCATCAGCAGGAACATCCCGCCGAAGGCCAGGATCCGTGGTTCGGCCAGCTCCAGCAGCTCACGGTAGTGGTCGGGATGATGCATGGCGGCATCGAAGGCCTCCCCCAGGCCCACGCCACCCGCCAACGCCACCAGTAGCAGCGGACCCATGAAGCGCACGCCGAACACCGGGATCACCAGCCCCCAGGTGAGGAAGAAACGCTGCTGGCCGGGGGTGAGCTCTTCCAGCACCCGCGCGTTGACCACGGCGTTGTCGAAGGAGAGGCTGATCTCCAGGGCCAGCAGCACCAGGGTGAGCCAGGCGGCGGTGAGGCCGCGGGAGACCAGCACGGCCCCCAGGCCGATCAGGCAACACAGCAGGGGGAACCGCACGTACTGGAAGTAGCGGGCCATGCCGTTGGCTCAGTTGATTGCCGAAGGGTACCCCTGAGGGATACGATCTTTGAGGCGACGCGGGGTAGAGCAGTCTGGTAGCTCGTCGGGCTCATAACCCGAAGGTCAGGAGTTCAAATCTCCTCCCCGCCACCAACTTCAGAGGTCGTCAATCGGCGCCCTCACGTCAACCCTCCGGCCCTTGGCCGGGGGTTTTTTGTTGGCGTCTTGTTGGCCTGAGCTGCGGGCCGGCTGCGTTTACCAAGGCGTTCCCAGCAACTGGATGCCCGCCCAGAAGAAGGGGTGCTGCAGACCTGTGCTGATGCGACGTTGCTGGGACGTGGTCAGTTTGGAGAGGAGCACATCGCCCCCGGCCCCGATCACCTGATCGCGCACCAGGCGCATCCGGCCGTTCGCCATGGCGCGCCGGGTGAATTGCAGCGCCTCGGCCTTGGGAAGGCCCTGGTCCAGGTAGCGGTAGAACTGCACGAACAGCGCCGATGTGGCCACATCGTCGACGTACCAGAGGCTGCCGAGCGCACTGCGGGATCCCGCCTGGAGCGCCAACCCCGCGAAACCCAGTTCGCTGTCGGCATCGCCGAGGGCGGTGCGGCAGGCGCTGAGGCTGAACACATCCAGCTGACCCTCGCCGCGGCGTTGGCGCAGCTGGGATAACTGACGCAGGGACATCGGACCGGTGCCTGAGTAGAGGCGAGCTGCCGCTGGCCCGCCGGGCAGGAATTCAGCGTGGGTGGCGATGTGCACCCGATCGATCAGTGGATCGCCCGCCTTCTGGAGCAGCACTTGGGGCGTAAAGCTTCTGTTGAGGAAGCTCTGGTTCGCCTTGCCCTTGCCCACCCGGTCGAGCTCCTGGGGCACCAGAGGCAGGGCATTGAGGCCCACGAACTCGGAGGCCCCGGCCGCCAGCAGTTGCGGTTGGGCTTTCTCGGGCAGCACTGCCAGTTTGGTGAGCCCCAGGGCCGGCGTCATGCCAAGGCCATAGCGCTCACCCAGGTAGCTCTGGCCGTCGTGGAGGGAGGCATAGGGCACAGCCTGCAGCCCCGCATCGGCGGAGATCAGCAGCGTGGTGATCTTTTGCTTTTGCAGCTGCGCGGCAATCGGCTGGATCAGAATCGAATACAGCTGCCGAGCCGGTGAGTTCGGATCGTTGACATCCAGCGGCGATTGACTCGCCAGTTGGCCGTAGAGCTTGCGCAGCAGCTCGTTGAAGCGCTTGAGTGACACCTCACTGCGGGAGCCCTGCACCTCTCCATCCGGTGGAATCAAGGTCAGATCGAGGAAGGCATCCGCCTGGGGACTGGCGGTTTTCCCCTTGGCTTCGCTGAAGCCGATGCGCAGGATCGCCGGGTTGTACAGGGCCGAGTTGAAGGGGGAGGTGCTCTCGGATGAACGGGCCAGCAGCTGTGCAGCGGCGCCTGGCGGCGTCGCCTGCGCCGCTGGGGTCGCCAGGGCTAAGCCCAGCAGCAACGGCAGCGAGACGGCCAGGGAACGGCTTGGTCGGTGGGAGTTGGGGTGGTTCATGGTTGGCCTGCTCGAATCCTTCCTCGGACCGCTTGGATCACGTCGCGCAAACTTTGCTGCAACTGGGAGGGGGTCGGCACGGTTTGGCCGTCGGTGGGATCGAGACCCAACTTAGCGGCGGTTTCTTCCATCGCCCGCTGCTCATCGGCGTTGAACTGATCCTGCACCTGAAGGGGGGTGAGTTGTTGCACAGCCCGATCAAACAGACCGAATGCATTGGCCGACAGGCTCAGCAGCGAGCCTTCGGGCCAACGGCCGGCGAAGGCCTGGGAGGGATACAGCTGTTGCTCGAGTTTCAGATAGAAAGCTGTTTCATCGAGGCCGGTGCCACCTGACGGTACCTTGATCTCAGCAGTGGTAACTCCTGGTGCTGCACCGGTCGCTTCGCGCAAAAGCATGATGTAGACCAAGGAATCTTGCTGGAAGGAGGTTCCGAGACGATCCAGGTCACGATCGACCGTAAGGGTGATGTCGTAGAGAGATCGTTGAGAACGTTCATTGAATAGATCCAAGCGTGCCCAATCCCAGATAGGAGTGATCGCCTCGTCTTGATACAAGAAGGCATCAGAGAAAAGGAACAGGGACTGGGTAAGGGTGATGGTGAGTGGATCGATGCCCAGTCGTTCCCATTGGGTCACGAGTGGAGAACCAGGGTCGGAGTAGTCGGTGGTGGAATCGATCAGGCCGGGTTGAATCGGATCAATCGTCTGGAGGAAGGTGACGAGCAGGGGGATGGTTGTGCTGGTGAGGGGCGCGGAGCTGCCCACGGCCACCCCGTTCACGAAAAGTTTGCCGCCCACGATGCTGGCGTTGTTGAGGATCGAGCCGCCGAAAAGATTGAAGGAGGCGCCGCTGCCCCCTACGAGCGAAGTGAAGGCATCGAGGCTCAAGGTGGCGGTGTTGCCTGAGCCCAGCACGATCGAGCCGCCACTGAGTCCAAAGACGTTGAGGGTGGAGCCACTGATCGCGATGTTGACGCCGTCGATGGTGATCGATCCGCCAAGGGCCGGTGGATCGGCGATCAGGCTGGAGTTGCTGATGGTGACGTTGCTGGGCAGGGCCTTGAGGCCGATCTGAATCGCACCGCCATCGTTGGTACCGGAGGTGTTCAAGCTGGTGCTGGCGAGGCTGATGCTGCTGCCATCGAGCTGCACGGTGCCGCCGGCACTGGCGCCGCTGGCATCGATGCGGGCGCTGAGTAGGGACAGGGGACCGCTGCTGTTGACGGAGATCAGAGCGCCGGGACTGGTGAGCGAGGAGCCGGCGGCAAGCTGAGTGGCGCCGCTGGCACTGAGGCTGATCGTGCCGCCGGCCGAACTCACCGCACCGCTGAGATTGAGGCCACCGGCCAGGCTGCTGAGGGTCACCGGCCCAACGGCGCCGACCCCCCTGAGGTTGAGGTCGCCACTGGTCTGGGTGATCGAGACGCTGGAGAAGCCCGTTCCGAGGCTGCCGCCGCTCTCGGTGTAGCTCCCGTTGAGCGCCAGCGGCCCGCTGCCATTCACCAGCCCCCGGTTGAGCAGCGAGGCGGTGGAGAAGCTGCCGCCGTTGAGGCCCAGGCTGGCGCCGGTGCCCACGGTGGTGGCACCACTCACCGCCAGGGAGCCACCAGTGAGGTTGAGGCTCTGGTCGTTGAAGAGGCTTTGCAGGGTGGTGCTGCCGGCGGCGGCGTCGTAGGTGAGAGCGCCGCTGCCGACGGGGATCCTCACGGACGCCACATTGGCGGCGCTGGGCAGGGCATCCCAGTTGGCTGAATCACTCCAGTTCCCCGCCGTGCTGGCGACCCAGGTGGCGACGGGGCGGATGCTGATGTCGGCGCTGAGGGTGGTAGGAACGCTGGTGAGGCTGTAGTTGGCGGCATCGGTGCCGGAGATCCCCGCACCAGACACCGTGACGGTCTTTCCTGTGCCGACGTTGGGATCGGAGAAGGTCGAGGCGCCACTATTGAGTACTACGACGTCACCGGGCAACCGTCCGCCAAGGCTGGTATCAGACAGGGTGGCCGCGGTTCTGCCGTTGTACACCTTGTTCTCGGCGATTACTGAGGCGCCGGAAAGGGCGAGTTGGTTGATGTTGTAGTTGGGCGTTGTTGTTGCGAAACCAGAGAAGGAGTAGTTATTAGTATCAGCTCCAGAGAGTGTTGCGCTGGCGGACTGTGTGTAGGCGCCAAAGATGGGGTTGCCGCTTGTGCTGAGAGTTGAGGTATTGACGGCGGCGCTGGATCCGACGGCATCAAGGCCAATGATGTTGGAGAAGCTTACGGCACCTGGAGCGAGCGCCGAGCCGTAGATGGAGCTGCTCGCGGCAATGGCAGCGCCTGAGAGAGCGAGCTTGTTGATGTTGTAGTTGGGCGTTGTTGTTGTGAAACCAGAGAAGGAGTAGTTATTGGCATCAGCTCCAGAGAGTGTTGCGCTGGCGGACTGTGTGTAGGCGCCAAAGATGGGGTTGCCGCTTGTGCTGAGAGTTGAGGTATTGACGGCGGCGCTGGATCCGACGGCATCAAGGCCAATGATGTTGGAGAAGCTGACGGCGCCTGGAACGAGCGCCGAGCCGTAGATGGAGCTGCTCGCGGCAATGGCAGCGCCTGAGAGAGCGAGCTTGTTGATGTTGTAGTTGGGCGTGGCTGTTGTGAAGCCAGAGAAGGAGTAGTTGGCGGCATCAGCGCCAGAGAGTGTGGCGCTGGCGCTCTGTGTGTAGGCACCAAAGATGGGGTTGCCGCTTGTGCTGAGAGTTGAGGTATTGACGGCGGCGCTGGATCCGACGGCATCAAGGCCGACGATGTTGGAGAAGCTGACGACACCTGGAGCGAGGGCGGAGCCGTAGATGGATGTTCCAGCGGCGATGGCCGGCCCTGCGAGGGCGAGCTTGCTGATGGAGTAATTGGGAGTGGCTGTTGTGAAGCCCAAGAAGGAATAGTTAGCGGCATCAGCGCCGGAGAGGGCAGAGGCGCTCTGGGTGTAGGAGCCAAAGACGGGGTTATTGCTGATGCTGAGGGCGGCTGTATTGACGAAGGCGCTGGAGCCGACGGCATCAAGGCCGACGATGTTGGAGAAGCTGACGGCGCCTGGAACGAGCGCCGAGCCGTAGATGGAGCTGCTCGCGGCAATGGCAGCGCCTGAGAGCGCGAGCTTGTTGATGTTGTAGTTGGGCGTTGTTGTTGTGAAACCAGAGAAGGAGTAGTTATTGGCATCAGCGCCAGAGAGTGTTGCGCTGGCGGACTGTGTGTAGGCACCAAAGATGGGGTTGCCGCTTGTGCTGAGGGCGCCTGTGTTGACGGAGGCGGAAGCCGTGACCAGTTCAGTTCCGACAATGTTCGATAGGTTGACGGCACCAGGACTCAGGGGCGATCCATAGGTCGAGTTGCCTGAGTTAATCGACGTGGCCGTCAATGGTCTGGCTGTAATTCCCCCGATCACTCCCGTAGCCGTTGAGCTGGCCAGCGAGTAGCCGTAAACGATCTGGGTGGGTGCAAGGGCGACACCAGCGACGGAGACGGTTTTGCCTGTGCCGACATCCTTTACGCCCACACCGGTGCCGGCGGTTGTGTATGCGCCAAGCACGGGGTTATTGAGTTGAACGGTGTCGCCATCGATCGCCCCACTGACGAGATAGTTGCCTGCACTGATCGGGGCATCCACGTTGCTGTCGTAGTTCTTGGTGGAGGCATTCACCAAGCTGACCGTGAGTGGGGCGGGGGTGAATCCGTAGATCACTCCTTTGCCGGCGGCTGCAATCGGTGTGGTGTCGTCGAAGGTTTTGCCGTATTGCTTGAAGTCGTAGTTGAGCAAGTTGGCATCCGTAGAGCGCGAATCCGCATAGACAAGCCAACCGTTGGGTGAGTTGAGGGCACTTGAACCGCCAGGGTTCAGGAACGAGCCTGCGCCGGCATAGAGCACCAGCGACCGGCCCGCATTGGGCAAGCCAGTCAGTGGACTGTTACTGAGCGCATTCAAGGTACCGTTGAGGCTGAGCCCATCCCGGGCATCCACGGTGATCAGGCCCGCGGTGATGTCCGTCAGGCTGACCACCCCAGCCGATGGTGGCACTCCCAGGGTGGAGGAAAACTGGCTCAGATACAACGCACCGGCAGCGGCACCGGCGGTGTTGGTGTTGAGGTCGATGCTGGTTCCCGCCGCCATGGTGACCGTCGCCAGGCCGGCATCGCGGAAGGTGGAAATGGCGGCGGGATCGTTGGCGATGAGGGTGAGGTTGGCACCATCAGTTCTGATGCTGGATTGCAGATCAATCGAGCGCCCGGCCTGGAGGGTGAGGTTGCCACCGGGGGCCGATCCACTCGTTCCGCCAGGGTTGTCGATGACGATGTCCGAGCCTGGCCTGAGCGTGATGTCATTGTTGGCCTGCAGCACCACGGCGGTGCCGGTGTTGGCCGTGGCGGTGATCAGGGCGGGGCTGATCCCGACATCACTGCCTGGGGAATTGGAGAAGTTGAAGGGATTGGTGAGGGCATTGGCCGTAGCGATCTGCAGCAGTCCTTCGCCGGTGCCGTAGGAGTTGCTGTTGATCACGAACCGGTCACCGCTCAGCGCACTGATGCCTGAGATGTAGAAGCAGCCATCCGAGCAGATAGAAACCCTGCCGTAGTAGCCATTCGCCTGTAGGCCTACGAGTGAATTGCTGCTTGTCACCACACCTGTGATGCCGCTGTTGCCGTTGCCCCACGTCACCGCTCCTTCGGAGGAGGGGGAACTGCTGGCTGCAGTGTTGCTCCAGTAGAAGCTGCTTACCACGAAGTTGCCATTGGCGAGAGCCGTGATGCCTCCAATGCCGACTTGATCAGCACTGGTACTTCCCACCAAGGAATTGCTGCTGCTCACCGCACCAGTGATGCCGCTGCTGCCATTGGCCCAGGTGACCGCTCCGGCGTTCACATTGGTGCCATTGTCCCAGGAGGAACTGGCTACCACGTAGTTGCCGTTGTTGATCAGGGCGGTCACCCCGTCAGAGCCCACGGCATCGTTGGTACTGGTGCCCACCAGTGAGTTGATGCCACTCACCACACCGCTGCTCCCGAGGCTGCCATTGCCCCATGTGACCGCTCCGGCATCCATAGCGGTGCCGTTGTCCCAGAAGGAACTGGCCACCACGTAGTTGCCGTTGGTCAGGGTCGTTATGCCGGCATTGCCTACGATGTCGAAGATGGTACTTCCAACGAGGGAGTTCCCAGAGCTGACAACACCACTGATGCCGGTCGTGCCACTGCCCCAGGTGACGGCTCCCAGTTGACTGGTCAGGGTGCTTCCGCTCCAGCTGGAGCTTTCCACGACGTAGTTGCCATTCGTCAGAACCGTGATGCCGGAACCGCCGACCCGGTCGTTCGGGGAACTCCCTACCAGGGAATTGGCTGAACTCGGTGTTCCGCTAGCCGCGCTACTGCCATTGACCCAGGTAACGGCGCCAGCGTTGAAGACACCGCTGTTGTCCCAATCGGGACTGCTGATCACATAGTTGCCGTTGTTGACAGCGGTGACGCCGCCACTGCCCACGGAATCTCCAAAGCTGCTTCCAATCAGGGAGTTGCTGCTATTCACAGATTGATTTCCACCCGCCAGCGGGTCGACCCAAGTCACAGCACCGAGGCTGCTACCTGCTGAGTTGGCCCACTTGGGGCTTGCAACGACGTAGTTGCCATTGCTGAGCTCGGTGATGCCGCCGCTGCCCACCTGGTCCTCGGCTTGGCTGCCGACGAGGCCTGAAAAAATTAAACCGGTAGATCCATCAAACTGGGCGACTGAACCCGCACGGGGTTTTGACGGGAAAAAAGCAGTTGTAATAAGAGGAGCGGGTATTGTGTAATTCGGACTGATGACGACGTAATTGCCGTTGGTCAGAGCGATCACCCCGCCACTCCCCATCTCGTCACCGAAGGAGCTACCCACCAGCGAGTTGGTGCTGCTCACGGCTCCAATGATTCCGCTAGAGCCACTGCCCCAGGTGACGGCACCCAGTGCACCAGAGCCCGTATTCCCCCATTGCGGGCTGGCCACCACGTAGTTGCCGTTGCTCAGTACGGCCAGATCACCGCTGCCCACGAGATCACCGGTGGCCGAGCCCACAAGCGAGTTGGCCGCACTGACCACACCGCTGATGCCGCTGGTGCCGCTGCCCCAGGTCACAGCACCGGCATTCGTGGCCGTCCCGTTGGCCCACCTGTAGCTGCGCACCACGTAGTTGCCGCTGCCCACCTCCGTGATGCGGCCAATGCCCACCTGATCAAAGGCCTGGCTGCCCACCAACGAGTTGGAGCTGGACACGGCTCCAATGATCCCGCTCGTGCCGCTGCCCCAGGTGACGGCACCCAGTTGGCTAGTCAGCGAGTTGCCCGTCCACAGGGGGCTGTAGATCAGATAGTTGCCGTTGGTGAGCGCGGTGACGCCGCCGCTGCCCACCTGGTTGTTGGGGAGCGTTCCTGAGAGGGTGGAGAGCAAGGCCCCCGTGCTGCCGTTGAACAGGTAGGTGGCGCCGGCATCGATGCCGAAGGCATCGTCGAAGGGATCGGTAGCGACGATGTTGCCGCTACTGAGCACCGTCACCTCCTGGGCGAAGTTGTCGCTGATTCCGGGGTTGGGGTCCACCAGCTGGGTGACGTCGTAGCCAATGGCATCGGCCGCGATCACGATGTTCTTCGGATCGAGCAGCAGGCTGCCCGGCGTGCCCTTGGGCGCCGAAGCATCGCCCATGCCTCCGAACAGGAGCTGTTCCTTGCCGGAGACCTCCAGCACGCCGCCGTCGCCGCCATTGGGGCCGCCCTTGGCGCTCACCGAGCCGCGGAAGCTGGTGCTCTGCTCCGACCAGACCACCACCTGGCCGCCGTTGCCCAGATCCGTGGCATCGGCCTTGAGGCTGCTGGCGGCGGTCACCGTGGTGCTGCTGGCGTTGGCGCCGCCCAGGCTCAGCGCTTGGCCCTGGAAGCCGCCGCCCACGCGCACGGCCCCGCCACCGCCGCTGCCGCTGGCATCGAGCTGGGCCGCCGCCAAATGCACTGTAGGGGCGCTGAATTCGATCGTGCCGCCCTTGGCGCCAGCGCCCGTGCCCAGGGCTGAGGCGGTGCTTGATGTGAACAGGCTCTTGCCCGCCTGCACGCTGATCGAGCCGCCAGCACTGGCGCCGCTGACGTCGAGCAGTGCGCCGGCGCTCTGCACCACCGCCTGGCCAGCGGTGATGGAAAGGCTGCCGCCGGCGCCGCTGCCGCCTTTGGCCTCGATCGGCGCCCCACTCACCACCGAACCCGCGGCGGCGATCGTGACCGAGCCGCCGTTGGCGCCGCTGGCGCTCAGGGCCGTGTTCTGCAGCACGGAGTGGCCGTTGATCGTGATACTGGGTGCCTGGATCCCGGCGGCCTGCAGCAGCACGTTGCCCCCCTGGGCATCGAGCAGCAGGCTCTGGTCGACGGTGAGCAGGCCGCCGGAAAGGCTCAGATCGCCGTTGTTCTGCAGGCCGATCGCCGCCAGGCTGGCCGGATCGGTGAGAGCTCCGGCCGCCCCCTGCAGGGGAGCGCCGCTGAGCAACGCCGCCTGGCCGGCGGTGGTGCCGGCCGCATCGAACACCCCATTGCCCAGCCGCCAGCCGGTGGCGGTGCTGAGGTTCAGCTGCTGGATGTTGGCGAAACCGCCGGCGCCGCTGATGGCGATGCCGCCCGGGGAGAGCCAGAACAGGTTGCCGGGGCTAGAGAACGAGACAAGTTTGTCGATGAAGCTGCCCAGGGGGCTGGTCACCCCAACGAACACGTTCGAGGCGCCGCCGGTGGCGAAGTTCACACCCGTGATGCCGCCGCGGGTGTCGAAGGCCGAAAAACGGTGAAAAAGGTTGCTGCCCGCCGCCGTGCCGCCGCCCACCTGGCACAGGCCCGATGCGCAGCTGCCGCCCGCCATCCCATTCACCGCAGTGCCCAGGCCCAGGGCGCCGCCGGTGGCGCTCACCTCGCCCGCTGAAACCGGAACGCCGGCCAGGAGAGCGGCAAGACCGACCGCGAGGCCAGTGATCTTGGAACTCGATCGAAGCAGCGACCAGCGACTGGGGGGCAGGTAGCTGAGTAGCACGTTAAGCGCCATAGGCAGGCCAAGCGCTGATAGTAATTGTGAGTTCCAGGACCGACCTACCCGAACAGGCCAAAATTGACCTGCACTGGTAACAAGAACGACATTTTGCGGCACGTCCGCGCCCGCAATCCAGTCGGCGTCGCTTGATGCTCCTGCGCTGGAAGCATTTTGCGCGACGAGGTCGACGAACTGAGAATTGGCTGTGAATCGACCCCTCTCGTGCGCCTCTGCGCCCATGGGGCTGGCCTAACCTCGTCCCCAAACTCTTCCACCAGAACTCGGCTGCGATGGAGATCACGGACGCACCCTCCCCAGCGGCTCCGGAGCGCTCCGCTACGCACCCGCTGCTGGTGATGGCGGTGCTGGTGTGGTTGAGCATCGATCTGATCGGTGATGGGATCCTGGCCACCCTGGAGCTGTTGGGGGCCCGCACCCCCAGCGCCACACCCAGCACGGATCGGCAGGTGACCCCCTCCTGATGCCCTTCGACGCGATCGTCGTGGGCTCCGGCGCCACCGGCGGGGTGGCGGCCATGGTGCTGGCCGAGGCCGGTCTGCAGGTGCTGGTGCTCGAGGCCGGCCCGAACCTGAGCGTCGAGCGGGCCCTGGGCTCCGAACCGCTGAACACCGTGCGGCGGCTGGCCAAACTCACCAGCGGAGCCCAGAAACGGCAGGCCAGCCACCCCGGCTACTGGAAGGCCAATCCCGAGTTGTTCGTCGACGAGGGCGAGAACCCCTACGGCACCCCGTCGGAGCGGCCGTTCCTGTGGACCCGGGGCCGGCAGGTGGGCGGTAAGAGCCTCACCTGGGGCGGCATCACCCTGCGGTTGTCGGATCTCGAGTTCAAGGCCGGCGAGCGCGATGGCCATGGCCCGAGCTGGCCCATCGGCCACGACCACCTGGCTCCCTACTACGCCCGGCTGGAGAGGCTGCTGGGCGTGCGCGGCGGCCGCGATGGTCTGCCCCAGTTACCGGATGGCGACTACGGCCCGCCCTTGCCCTTCACCCCAGCTGAAGTGCATCTGCAGGGGGCGATCGACCAGGAGCTGCGGCTGCCTCTCATTCATTCCCGTGGCTTTGCCCTGCACCGGGGTGGTGCCCGCGCCGGCTGGCCGGCCTCCAGCTCCCAGGGGGGCTGCCTGGGGCGGGCGCTGGCCACCGGCCGGGTGAGCGTGCGCAGTGATGCGGTGGTGAGCCATGTGGAGCTGGATCGCTCCGGATCCCGCGCCGAGGCGGTGGTCTATGTCGAGCGCCTGAGCCGCACGCGCCGGCGCGAAACGGCTCCGTTGGTGGTGCTGTGCGCCTCGACGATCGAGAGCGTGCGGCTGCTGCTGGCCTCCGGCGAGGACCAGCGCGCCGGCGGCCTGGTGGATCCCTCCGGGGGCCTGGGCCATGGCCTGATGGATCACATCTCCAGCAGCCGTTTCTTTCGCCTGCCCGATCAGCCCGCCCCCCCCCGTGCCCAGGAGCTCTCGGGGGCGGGCAGCGTCTTCATCCCCAACACCGTGAATCTCGAGGCGCGCGAGGGGTTGCCCTTCCTGCGCGGTTATGGGCTCTGGGGTGCCGTGCAGCGCTTCGATCCGCCCGGGATGCTCAAGCGCCGCCGCAGCGAGGCCGTGGGTTTCCTGATCGGCCATGGGGAGATGCTGAGTGACCCCCGCAACCATGTGCGCCTGGACACCGCCCGCAGCGATGCCTGGGGCCTGCCGATCGCCCACATCGATTGCGCCTGGGGCGAGAACGAACAGCGGATGGTGGCGCACATGCACCGGCGCATGGGGGAGGTGGTGGCGGCCGCCGGCGGCGAGATCCGTCCGCTCGAAGACCTGTTCCTGATGCCCTTGATCGAGCCACTGCTGCGCCGCAGCATCGCCCTGGCCCCGGAGGCCCCACCCCCCGGCTACTACATCCATGAGCTCGGAGGCGCGCCGATGGCGGCGACGGAGAACGAGGGTGTCGTCGACCCCTGGAACCGTTGCTGGCGGGCCCCCAATCTGCTTGTGGTGGATGGGGCCTGCTGGCCCAGCGCCGGCTGGCAGAGCCCGACGCTCACGGAGATGGCGATCACCTGGCGGGCCTGCGAGCGGGCTGCCGCGGACCTGCGCAGCGGTGAGCTCAAGGCTCTGTGAGCACTTCGACATCGAACGGCTCCTGTGGTGTCGATGACCACAGTTCCCACCGGCGAGAAGCCGCACACTCTGGGGGCGACCTTCAACGGGTCGGGCAAGGGAGATCCAAAGCGGGAGTTCAGCCTCCCGCTTTTTTTTTGTGCCTGAGCAGGTTGATGCGTTCCCTGTCCCAGGGCTGAGCTCAGGGCTGGCCCTGGCGCCGGAACAGGCCGTGCAGGTAGTGCTGGGCCACGGTGCGATCGGTGCAGCCGTTCTGGAACAGGAACCCGGCCAGGGCCGAGGTCATCACCCGGTATTGATCCCAGTGGGGGTGAGCCTGGATGAACTCCCGCATGCCATCGAACAGGACCTCGGGAACCTCGGCTTCCAGGCTGACGCTGGCGGCGTCCGGAACGGCGGGCTTATCAGCCGTCTGGCGGGCGATGCAACGGGAAAGGTGGTCACGTTCCTGGTTCCTTGGCGTCTGCTCCATCCCATCAACCCCGCCAACGCCGTCCAAGGTCTGCCGTCCGTGACTACCCCCTAAGAAAGACACAACAGGCCCCGAGGCGTCAAAGCGGAGGTCTCTTCTGAGCGCACGTCGCATCAAAATGAGATGGCTTCCAGCGCAGGGGACTTGCATGGCGTCAGTGCTGGGCGCCCCGGACCTTGGTCGATGGCGCGTGGCTGTCAAGTTCCGTTGGTGCCAAATCGGGAAATCCCCAACGCTCTTGGCCCAGCAACCCTTCAGGTGGCTTGAACTGTGGAAAAACCCCGTTTGAGCTGGGGAAAACACCCGGAGCCTGTGGAAACCCCCCATTGATAGGCAGGACTGATCGGCGCTGTGTCCATTGAGACGCGGGCGAGATCGAGACGCTTGGGTGGGCCGCCCGCGCGGCTCAGGAAGGCGGTTCCTGCTCCGGTGGGTTCGTCCTCAGGCTGCGGGGTCCGAGGGGGTGATCGGCGTGGGGGTAGGGCGGATGGTGGGGGCCGTGGGCATGGCTATGGCTGTGCTCATGGCTGTGGTGAGGCCCGTGGTCGTGGCCGGCCACCGGGATCGGAACGCCGTCGCTCTGGCAGGCGCCGGTGCACTCGTTCTCGCAGAGGTCGCAGGCTTCACAGAGCCCCTCGACGTGGTGGTGATGACTCTCCTGGGGGGCGCCCACCTCGCGCTCGAAGCCGAGCACCTGGGCCCGGTATTTGCACAGGGAGCAGTTCATGTTGGTGTCGCCCCGCACCACCTCCTCCACCCGCTCGATGAAGGTGTCGATCACCAGCGGGTGATCCCCCAGGTAGTCGACCGGCAGGAACTCCACCTCGGGATGCTCGGCCGCCACGCGCTCGCTGTGCTGGCGGATGCGGCTCACCAGCACGCCCGAGAACAGGAAATAGGGAAAGACCAGGATGCGGCGGTAGCCCAGCCGCACCACGTGGCGCAGGCCCGGTTCCACCAGCGGGAAGGTGACACCGGAATAGAGCGTTTCGCCCCAGCCGAAGCCGAAGCCCTCCACCAGCATCCGCGTCACCTTGGCGACGTTGGAGTTGGCGTCGGGATCGGAGGAACCGCGGCCCACCACCACCAGCAGGGTGTCGTGCAGGGGGATGGGACCATTTGGTCCCACTGGGGCGCGATCAAGGGCCTCGCGGATGCGCGCCCCGGCCGCCTGGATCATCTTGAGGTCGATGCCCAGTTCGCGGCCGTAGTCGATCTGCAGCCCGGTCTCGGCGGCGTAGGTGTTGAGCACCGAGGGGATGTCGTTCTTGGCATGGCCGGCGGCGAACAGCATCCCCGGCACCGCCAGCACCCGGCCCACCCCTTGCTGCCGCAGGCGCTCCAGGCCATCCCGCAGGATCGGCCGGGCGAACTCCAGGTAGCCGTATTCGACCGGGATCTGGGGCAGTTGGCGGCGCAGGCCCTCGGCCAGCTGGGCGAACTCGGCCACCGCCAGGCGGTTGCGGCTGCCATGGCCGCAGATCATCACGCCGATCGGAGCCCCGCCTTGAGCGGAGGCGGAGAGGGTGGAGAGCGCCTGCTGCGCGGGGGGCGAAACCATGGGAAGGCCGTGCTGATGGGAACCTATCGCTTTGCCAGGGCTGGGTGGGCCTGCCGCCGCCACCCGCCCAGCCATCGGCGCTCAATGTTTCGTTGCATTGGCTTTACGGTTGGTTACATCACCGGGAACCCGCCTCGGCTCGTTCGAGCCGCTCAACCGCGTTGAGCTGTCTCGCAACGGCCGAGGTTTTGGACAGCTTCAAGCCCTGAGCCTCAACCCATCCAGTCGGTCCCGTCGCCGGTAGGAATCAGTCTCCAATGGAGCGATCTCCCATCACCTCCCTGCCCTATCTGCTCTGGGGGGCTCTGCCCCTGCTGGTGGCCGCCCTGGCCCCCCGTGGCGCCGAAGCCTGGGTGCTGCTGGCGGTGCTGGTCTGGGCCCTGGGGCTCTCCTGGCGCGCTGAGGCCAGCCAGCCCCTGGCGGCGCGGCGATCGGCGGTGGTGGTGCTGGCCCTGCTGGGGCTGCGCTATCTGCTCTGGCGGCTCAGCTCCACCCTCAACCTGGCCACACCGGAGGCCGCTGGGCTGAGCCTGCTGATGCTGGTGGCGGAGCTGGTGCTGCTGACCAATGGCTTCCTGCAGCTGGGCCTCACCTGGTTTCCCCATCGGCCGCTGGCCGAGCCGAACGCTCCGCCGCCGGCGGGGCCTGGGGAGCCCGCCTGGCCGAGCGTGGATGTGCTGGTTCCGAGCTACGGCGAGCCGCCGGAGCTGATCGAGCGTTGCCTGCGCGGTTGCCTGGCGATCGACTACCCCCACCACCGGGTGTGGCTGCTGGATGACAGCGGCCGGCCGGAGCTGCAGCAACTGTGCGCGCGTCTGGGTTGCCGTTACCTGAGCCGCACCGACAGGATCCACGCCAAGGCGGGCAACCTCAACCACGCCCTGGGGCACGCCGACGGCGAGCTGGTGGTGGTGTTCGATGCCGATGTGGTGCCGCTGGAGCCCTTCCTGCGGCGCACGGTGGGGCTGTTCGCCGACCCGGCCGTGGGCTTCGTGCAGACCCCCCAGTCGTACATGACGGCCGATCCGGTGATGCGCAACCTGCGCCTGGAGCGCTGGCTGATGCCCGATGAGGAGAGCTTCTACCGCTGGATCGAGCCAACCCGGGCGGCCGTGGGGGCGGTGGTCTGCGCCGGCACCTCCTTCGTGGTGCGCCGTTCGGCCCTGGAGGTGGTGGGACGCTTCGAAACCGGCACCGCCTCGGAGGATCTGGCCACCGGCATCCGGATCACCGCCGCCGGCTACCGCAACCTCTACCTCGACGAGAAGCTCAGCGCCGGCCTGGCCCCGCTGACGGCGGCGGCCATGGCACGCCAGCGCAGCCGCTGGGCCAGCGGCACCCTGCAGACCCTGCGCACCGGAGCCAACCCGCTCACGATCCCCGGGCTCAGCCCGCTGCAGCGCCTCGCCTACCTGGAGGGCATCCAGCACTGGTTCAACGTGATCCCCCAGTTGCTGCTGCTGCTGATGCCCCTGAGCCTGGGGCTGCTGGGGGTGGTGCCGATCCGGCTGAGCGCCGGCGGCTTGCTGGGGATCGCCCTGCCGTTTTACCTGGGCCAGCTGCTGCTGCTGGGTTGGTTCAGCCGCGGCTCCCGCTCCGCCCTCATGCCGGAGCTCTACCGCTGGATCTTCCTGGTGCCGATCACCGCGGCCGTGCTCGCCACCGGCTTCGGCCACCCGCAACGGTTCCATGTCACCCCCAAGGCGCTCAGTCCAGGCCGACGACCTGGCCCCGAGCCCTGGTTGCTGGTTCCACTGCTGGCGTTGCTGGCGGCGCAGCTGCTCAACCTGGTGCACCTGGTGATCGGGGCTGATCCGGCGCGTGAGGTTGCCGTTGCCGCCCTGACCCCCGCCGGCCAGGCCCTGGGGCTGGTGTGGTCGGGTTTGAGTGTGCTGCTGCTGCTGCTGGCCCTGCGCACCTGCTGGGACCGCCTGCCCCAGAGCGCGGCCCCCTGGTTCGCCCGCGACCAGGTCGTGAGCCTGGGCGATGGGGCCAGCACCTGGGCGGCCCGGCTGCGGGCGATCGGGGAGGAGGGGGTCGAGCTGCGGCTTGACTCCGGCGCGGCGCCCCCAGGGCTAGGGGCGATTCTTGAACTGGTGGGTCTCCTTCCTGAGGCGACGCGGTTGGCCTTGCGGGTGGAGCGGCTGGATCCGGCGGGGCGCGGCGGCGTGCGGCTGGGGGGGCGTTGGCACGGCCTGGAGGGCGAAACCCGCCAAGCCCTGCAACGGGAGCTCTACCGCCGCTGTGGCCTCTGGCCCACCCGCCAGGCGCCGTTCGAGCCCCGGGCACTGCTGGCGGCGGTCCTGCGGCTGGTGTCACCCCTGGGGGGAGGCGGCTGGTTCCACCGCAGCCTGTTGCCTCAGAACCACCGAACCGCTCAGGTGTCGGCGTCAGGGCAGGGCGGCGCGGGCCCGTTAATCTGACTTTCCGCACGGTTTCGAGCCGGGTTCGGGCCGAGCCGCAGGCCAGCTTCCTGGTCAGCAGATTCCAACGCGCAGCAGGAGGGGAGCAACCTTTGTCCGAGGACCGATCCAATGACCAGCCCTCGGATGACCCGCAGGAGATCGAGGCGTTGCAGCGGGAACTCGATGAGGCACGCGCCCAACTGGCGGACCTGGAGGGTCTGCTGGGGGAACTGCCGCAGATGTTCGAGCGCAAGTTCGAACAACGCCTGGAACCGCTGCTGGATCAACAGCGGCTGATCGCGGAGGAAAACCAACTGTTGCTGGACCAGGTGCGCCACGTCCTGGGCAGCGGCGAACCCCCAGGCGGTCGCCCGGCCCTGCCCGCCGCCGGCGGGACCGCCCCCGCCAAGGTTGAGTTGCCGCCGCGCCCGCCCGGACCTCCGGCGGCTCAGAGTTCGCCAGCCGCGCCAGCCCGGGCAGCTGAGCCATCGGTGGCGTCGGAGGGACTGGGGGGCGAGCAGGCGATCACCGTGCGCCACTGGGTGCTGCCCCAATGGCTGCCCCAGGGGTTTTCCGTTGGGCGTCTGCGCCGGGGCGCAGGCCTGCTGGGACTTTCGCTGGGGGTGGCGCTGCTGGCGGCAGCGGTGGTGGTTGGCCTGCAGCGACTGAGGCCCCAGACGGCCTCGCCCCTGCAGGACGCCGAGTCCCCTGCCAGCACAGTTCCTGCCAGCGATGGCCCGGCCAGTGATGCCCCCGCCAGCAGCGAGCCATCCCCCCAGGTGGTGTTCAAGGCCAGCGGGGTGAGTTGGCTGGATGTGCAGGACGCCAGGGGCAACCAGCTCTATTGGGGGCTGTTCAAGGGGGAGCGCCGTCTTCCCCTCGGAGCGGGTCTCAAGGTGTTGGCCGGCCGCCCGGATCTGGTGACGGTGCAGGTTGCGGGGGCGCCCCCTCGGTTGCTGGGGCGGATCGAGCAGGTGATCTCGTTGCCGATCAAGGCGCCGTAGGAGCCAGCGCCAGGAAGTTCTCACCACCTGGGCCGCTCACCTGCAGGCTCTGCAGCCCCTGGCGCTCCCAGCGCCGCAGCTCAGCCGGCGTAAGATGCTGCACCACTCCCGTGCGCCTATCCGCCGCCAACACCGTCAGGGGGGGATCCTGGTGGGCGATCGGCTCGCTCAGGAACACCGGTGTGCTGCCCCAGTCCGCGAAGGGCACCAGCGCTCGGCCGGCCACCTGGGGCGCCTGGCCGAGGTAGGTCCAGGCGAGGGTGCCGTCAGCGAGGGGCCGTCGGTGGCGCTGATAGAGCAGGGGCACATCCTCAAGCCCATCGAGCCGCAGCAGGCCCGGGCCATCGACCGCGAACAGCTCGCCATGGATCAGGCCGTCTCCGGGGACGGCCATGGGGTAGGGCCCCAGGTCGTAGAGACAGGCACCGCCCAGGCGCCGGCGCCCCAGAAAGGCGGCACCCCGCAGCCAGTGGTGGTTGACCTGGCCGCGTTTGAGGGTGCCGTAGACGAAGACCGGATCCATGCGGAGAGCGCCGCTAGGTTGAAGCTCACTGTTGCGCCCCACACCCGCCCTGTGACCCACCGCCCGCTGCCGCTGTTGCTGTTGGTGCTCCTGGGCTGGGGTGCGCCCCTCCAGGCCCAGACCCTGCTCGATGTCACCGCCGCCGGGGCGGCCCAGGGAGCGCTCAACAACACGGCCATGCCCCAATACGCCGGCGCCCTCAGCGCAGCCCGCGCGGCCGTCAACGGCAGCCAGCCGTCGTCCTTCGCTCCCGCTGGTTTCTCAGGCAGTTCGG
Organism: Cyanobium sp. ATX 6F1; assembly: GCF_024346315.1. Classification (NCBI taxonomy): domain Bacteria; kingdom Bacillati; phylum Cyanobacteriota; class Cyanophyceae; order Synechococcales; family Prochlorococcaceae; genus Cyanobium; species Cyanobium sp. ATX 6F1. The sequence goes on along the minus strand of NZ_JAGQCS010000011.1, from coordinate 45,719 downwards.
CCAGCGGAGGGGGGAGCGCCGCCCCCGCCGAGGCGGCCGCACCACCCCTGGGCACTCCGCTGGCCCAGGTGAACGGCCGTCTGATCAACACCTGCTCCAGTGGTCAGCTCTGCCTCAACCAGATCCGCTCGGCCATGGGAATGCGCTGAGCTCCAGCGGCAGACGGGTGAGGGCAAACAGGCTGCCGGCGTTGCCTCGGCAGATGCGCAGCTCCTGATCCAGCACGGTGACATCGAGCCAGGCGGGAAAGCTCTGGCGCACGCTTCGCAGCAGATCCAGCCGCCGGCCTCCGAGGCGCGGACCGCTCCAGCCGACCTGCTCGAAGCGCACACTCAGTCGCCGCGGGCCAATCCGCTCGATCGCGGCCGACGCCGTGATCTGCCCCAGGCCATCCAGCCCGCTCAGCCTCAACACATTCAAGGCGCGGCCCTGGGCGGGGTCGAGCAGCTGCAGGCTCTGGGCCCAGGGTCCCAGGAGCCGTTCGGGCCTGGGCCCGCTGCTCCAACGCAACTCCCAGACCCCCGCCAGCTGATCGAGCTGCTGATCAAGGTCGGCCGGTTGCTCCCGCTCCAGGGCTTCGATCAGGGTGCGGATGGACCCGCTCGGGGCCCGCTCGGGGCGTTGCAGGGCGATGAGCAGCTGACTGCGGAGGCTTGGATCAGGGGGCATGGTCACCATCCTCGCAACCTTCATGGCAACCGTGATGGCAACAGTGGCGGCCGGGTGTCGCCAGAGTTCAGGGCATTCGCAGCGATCCTGTGACGACACCCAGCCAAGACACCATCCTGGCCGCCTCATCAGGCTGGGTGGCGGCGCTGTTGAACGTGGTGCCGGGCCTGGGCACCGGATACATCTACCAACGCCGCTGGAAGGCCTACTGGATCACCTCGGCCGTCACCAGTGCCTGGTTCGTGCTTGGAGCGCTGTTGGCTCAGGGGGCGGAAGCCATGGCCAAGCAGCAGAACCAACTGATCGGCCTCGGGGGCCTGCTGCTGGTGGCCGCGGTGACGGCCACGGAGGCGGCACTGGCGGTGAAGCGGTTGAACAAGCGTGAACACTCCGCTCAGCCTTGAGCGGTTGAGACCGTGGGGGAGGAATGGCGGGCGATCTGAAACTGAGCGAAACGCTGACGATTCCCGCCCGGGAGCTGGCCTGGCGCTTCTCGCGCTCCTCGGGACCGGGGGGGCAGGGGGTGAACACCACGGATTCGCGGGTGGAACTGGTGTTTGCCCTGGAAGCCTCGGAGGCCCTGCCACGGGCGCTCCAGCAGCGGGCGCTGCAGCGCCTGGCGGGCCGGCTGGTGGAGGGCACGGTGGTGATCACGGCCAGCGAGGAGCGCTCCCAATGGCTCAACAGGCAGGTCGCCCTGCGGCGCCTGCAGGAGCTGTTGCGCTGGGCGATCAGCCCGCCGCCGCCGCCGCGCCGACCCACCCGACCCTCGAAGGGCTCGGTGGAGCGGCGGCTCATGGCTAAGCGGCTCAGGGCCCGGATCAAGGGCAACCGGGGCCGGGCCAGGCGGCCTGAGGAGGGGGATTAAAGGTATTGGTCCAGGAACGTTCCCAGCTTGAGCGTCCTGGAGAACACGGTGCCCATCAGCGACGACGAGGGGCCGTGCGCGACCCAGCACACCTCCACCTCCAGCTCCAGTTCAGCTTTGCTGTAGCTGTGCTCAAGCACAAGCCGGCCGATGGTGTTTTCGGCGATCGTCACGTCGTGGTTGAACTGGAGGCCGGCGCCGGTGGGGCTGATGTCCCAGAGCCGACCGTGGATGCTTTTCCCATTGGGGCTGAAGAAGGTGGCATCCACCCGCGCCATGGAGGACGGCAGGCGCTGCCGCTTCTGGCGAAGGGGATAGTCCGGGGTTTCCGATGCTTCGGCCAAGGGGTGATCTGCAGCACAGGAAAGGATTGATTCAGCCTTTCGGCGGAACGGTCATTCCTTGGCCTGAAGGTAAGGCATGTCAGCGGGACTGAGTAGCCCTGTCCGGAGCGAATCCTTCGGCGGCTCAACCCCTTCCAGCGCTGCACCCAAGCCACCTGGCGAAGGCATCACTGCCCCATAGACGGCCCCGCTTGGGCCGCGTCGCCCAGCAATTCCACGATCCAGGGGGCGGGGATGCGCTGGATTTCGCCGGTGTCGATGTCGATCACCCGGGCGAAGGACTGGGCGGCCCGATGGCCGCGGTCGAGATCGCTGACGCGGCCGATGAACCAGGGGCGGCCGGCCATGGCCACCACCGCCAGGTGGCCGGGGCGGGCATCACGGAAGCGTTGGGGCCGGGCCTTGCGCAGGGGCTCGACCGCGGGGTCGATCTGGCCGGGCTTGAGGGACACGGCGCCGAGGGGGCCGCCATCGAGAAGCGCGGGCGCCATGGGGAACGGGGAATGCTGCCAGCAGGCTAGTACGTCTGTACTGTTCGCGCCACGGGTCGGGCAGGGGATTGGCTGGTGTCACCCCTGGGGCGGCTCCTCCGGCGGATCCTCGGGGCGGTTGAGCCGCCGGTAGAGCCAGAGCCCCAGGGGGCCCCAGGCCAGGGTCCAGAGGGCGAAGGTGGTGGCGGTGCCCAGCTGGCCGGTTTCGAGCGAATAGACCCCGGCCTGGATCAGCCCGGCGTCGATCAGGGAGCCGCCGGTGCCCCAGATCAGGGCCCAGGCCAGCAGCAGGGCGATCCGTTGGAAGGTGGGGGTCATCGGGCGGCGGGGGTGAGGCGGCAGCGCAGCACGGCCAGGGCCTCATCGGGTAGACCCAGGAAGCGATCGAGCCAGGCCTCGCCGCTGGGGGGAATCATCGCCACACCAACGAGCACAGCGGAGCCATCGGCCGCCAGGGGGGATCCGCTGCGCTGGTGCCGGCGGCTGCTCACGGCCCCGGAGCTGAGCTGGGTGTCGACCTGCAGGGCCGGGGCGCGGTAGACGGAGCCGATGGCGAAGTGGAAGCGGGCCTTGAAGTGCAGGGCCAGGGTGCCCGTGGCGGAATCAAGGCTGCCGGCCAGCTGCTCCGCTTCGATGGCGATCGAGAGCCCTGGCGGCAGGGGCAGACCGAGGAAGCGCGTGGTGCGCCAGGTGAGCGGCGGGATTGGCAGGGCCGTGGGGTCGAACTCCAGCGCCTGCAGCCCCGCCTGATTCGCTGGCCCCAGCTCTCCCAGGCCGCCACCGCCTCGGGCGTCATAACGGAACGGCGGGTAGGCGCCGATCACCAGGCCGCAGCCCTCGCCGGTGGAGAGCCGCAGGAGGCTCATCCCTGGCGCAGCCCCTCCAGCGCGCCCTGGCCCTGGAGCTCGGCGAAGGCGTCGTAGCCGCCGATCAGTTTCCCGTCGATGAACACCTGGGGCAGGGGGCCGGGGGCGACCGGGTCGATCACCTGGAAGGGAATGCCCAGGGTGCGCAGCATGCGCAGGGCCCGTGCGCTGTAGGGGCACCCCGAGAGCACGGCGATCTCCACGCGCGGCCCACCTAGGGGTGCGGCGTTCGCCACCGCCGCCTCCACTGCCGCCGCCGCCGCGCTTGTGGGCAGCGGACCATCGAGCAGGCCCACGAGCAGGTCGGCTCCCTTGAGCACCAACGTGCCCGGTTCGATGTGGCCGCCCCACACCTGGCACTGCGGATCGGAGACGCTCAGGTGCAGATGCACTCCGCTGGGCGCGAGCGTGCCCTGGAGGGTGATGATCTCCAGCTCGCCCAGGATCAGCGTCGGCTGCTGGGCACCCGGGCACTGGAAGGCGGCCTGGGAGAGGTTGCCCACCACGCCGAGCACGAAGCCGCTGGCCTTTTCCTGCAGGGCCAGCTGTTCGAGCGCACGGCGCACATCCGTGCCGGGTGCGAGCTGGAGCGGCACGGATCGCATCGCTGAAACGGGCATGGACTCGGGCCCAGGTTATGGGGGTGAGGGGACGCTCCTGTGCGGAGAACCCCATCGGCGTCCCCGAAAACGGTTCACCTGATTACGGTTTGAGGCACTGTTTCCGAGCCGGAGCGGATGGCAGCGGAACGTTTCTTTCTCGAACTCGAGTCCCCCACCCCTGAGCTGGCAGGTGCCCCCCACGTGGTGGTGGTGGGCGGCGGTTTCGCCGGGCTGCGCGTCTGCCAGGCCCTGGCCGGTCAACCTGTGCGCGTCACCCTGATCGACAAGCGCAACTTCAACCTGTTCCAGCCGCTGCTCTACCAGGTGGCCTCGGGTCTGGTGTCCGCCGCCGACGTGGCCTCGCCCCTGCGCCAGATGGTCGGCCAGGCCCGCAACGTGCAGGTGCTGCTCGGGGAGGTGGTGGACCTTGACCTGGAGCGGCGGGAGGTGGTGTTCAACGACCAGCGCTACGGCTACGACCACTTGGTGCTGGCCAGCGGCTCCGGCACGGCCTACTTCGGCCATGAGGAATGGCGCCCCCTGGCGCCGCCGATGAAGATCCTCGAGCACGCCCAGGAGATCCGCCGGCGCCTGCTGATGGCCATGGAGGAGGCCGAGCAGTGCACCGAACCGGAGCGGCGCCGTTTCCTGCTCTCGGTGGTGGTGGTGGGGGCCGGCCCGGCGGGTTGCGAACTGGCCGGATCCCTGGTGGAGCTGATGCGCTCCGCCATCCGCCGCGATTTCAAGCAACTCCAGGAGCAGGAGTGCCAGGTGGTGCTGGTGGATGCGGTGGACCGGGTGCTGCCGGCGATGCATCCCAGCCTTTCGGCCTCCGCGGCTGGTTACCTGCGTGCCAACGGCGTCGAGGTGCGGCTGAACACGATGGTGGAGGCGATCGAGCCCGGCACCGTGCGGCTCAAACCCTCCGGCTCGAACCAGGGCAGCGCCAGCGAGCCGACCGCCGAGCTGTTGCAGGCCGCCACCATCTGCTGGACCGCCGGTGTGCGCGCCTCGCGGCTGGGCAAGTTGCTGGCGGAGCGCAGTGGTTGCGCCACCGACCGGGGCGGGCGGGTGCTGGTGGAACCGGATTTCTCGATTCCCGGCCACCCGGAGGTGCGGGTGCTGGGGGATCTCTGCTGTTACCGCCACACCAGCGACGGGGCGCCCCTGCCGGGGATGGCGGGCCCCGCGGTGCAGATGGGCGCCTGGGTCGCCAGGGATCTGCTCAACGGACTGGCCGGACGCGACAGTGCCGCGTTCTGCTGGAACGACCTCGGCACGATGGCGGTGATCGGGCCGCTCTATGCGGTGGCCGATCTGCGCGGGCTGCGGCTCACCGGCCTGGCCGGCTGGCTGCTCTGGGGGGTGGCCCACCTGGCCTTCATCCCCGACACCGAAAACCGCATCACCCTGCTCAGCCGCTGGCTGTGGCAGATCGCCACCCGCCAGCGCCGGGCCCTGCTGATCACCGGCCGGCCTGACCAGCACCTGGGGGTGGATGTGGGCCTGGAGCGGGCCAGGTCCAGTGGGAAGAGCGAGCCCGAGGCGGCGGTGCTGGGGGGCTGAGGGGGGCGGGCAGGCTCTACCAGGGCAACACCTCGCCGTTGGCATGCCAGAAGGTGCCGGAGGTCTCCAGGCTGAGGGCATCGATGCGCTCCAGCAGGCCCTGCACCGCCTGCTCCACAGAGATGCCCTGGGCGCTGAAGCCGGTCATGCGCGTGCGCACCAGCCCGGGGTGGAGGAGGGCCACGGCGATGCCACGCGGTTGGAGATCGATCGCCAACGATTTGCCAGCCATGCACAGCGCCACCTTCGACATCCGGTAGCCATAGGAGCCTCCGGAGCTGTTGTCGGCGATCGAGCCCATGCGGCTGGTCATCAGGATCAGCTTGGAGCCCACATGGAGATGGCCCAGCAGGGCATGGGTGAGCCGCATGGGGCCGAGGGCATTGACCTCGAACTGGCGCCGCAGGCTCTCGACATCGAGATCCCCCAGGCTTGTGCGCTCCAGGAGGCCGGCGTTGTGGATCAGGCCGTCGATCGGCAGGCCATCGAGCCGTTCCACCAGGCCGGCGATGGCGTCAGCGGAGGTGATGTCCACTCCCGTGAGGGTCCGCACCCCGAGGGCGTCCAGCTCCGGCGAGGAGCTGCGGCAGACCGCGATCACGGTGTCGCCCCGGGCCTTGAGCTGGCGGCAGTACTCGGTGCCGATGCCCCGGTTGGCGCCGGTGATCAGGTAGGTGGCCATGGCCGTGAAGATCGGGACGGACCCCCGCACCTTCTCATCCCAACCCGGCCGGTGGCCTCTGGGCAGCACATCTGGGCCGGGCGTTCATCGAAGCCATGCACGCTGCACGGGGCGCTGCCTGATCGTGATGAAACCCGGCGGCTCGCCGATCAAGGCGCTGCAGCTGGGCGCCTTCTGACGCACCACCTCTGCTGCGATGCGCTCGAGAATTTGCTTCCGCCGCCCGGCCGCCCATGGGTGGTGGGCATCCCATTCGCTGCTCTTGCCGATTTCCACCCGCCAGGCACCGGGTTGGTTCCTGTTCAACGGCTGGCGGGCTCGAGGATGCGGTGGGAGGGAACCTCCTGGAGGGCCATCAAACGACGTTCCAAGGTGGTTCCATGGGCCTTCAGCCAGGCCGCCATGGCCTCCCCCGCCTTGCCTCCATAGAGGCGGTGGCTGTAGATCACCGCGGTGCCGCGGCCGTCGGCCATCCTCAACCGGGCGAAGACGGCCTCGATGGTGTCGCGAGCGGGGAAGACGACCACGATCAAGTGTTCAGCGGGCCTGGCGGGGGTGCGGGGAATCGAATCGGTGCGCAGCACCATGGCCTTGTTGCGCGTGTAGTTGCCCAGTACACGGTTGGCCACATCAGCCAGCCCTTCACCATCGCTCACCCCTGGGTAGGTGTTGATGGTGACCATGTCCGTCCAGCGACTCAGGTCTTCCTGGCCAACAGGTGTGAACTCGTGCTGGTGGTTCGATGACCAGCGATGAAGGTAGGTCTGATCGGCAAACTTCAGCGCCACAGGGGAAGCCGGGGGGGCGCCTGCCGCCCGGGCGGTGATCGGCCCAGCCATCAACAGCAGGGCGGCCCATGGCATCAAGCCATGGATGGTGGGCATGGCTTTCAAGGCAGGACTCCAAGCGGGACTTCCGGGAACTTGATCTGCAGAAACATTGCCAGGACACGGGCGCCTTGGGTCACCGAGCGGCTGCCGGCTCTGTGGCGACAAGGATCACTCCAGAACGTTGACGCAGGGCTGGGGCGTCTCCATCGCCGGCGTCAACAGCGATCTCCATCGGCTGCCCGGAAGGTTCTGGTCTCCATGGCGCTCTCGGACACCACTTGGTGCCCGAGGAACCGTGCGTCCCACCATTCCCCCGCTCGCCGCCACCGGCCTGGTGGAACGGCGTCAGGGTGATTCAGCGATCAGCTCGCCTGGGACGCCAGGCTGCGAGCCGCTTCGGCGTCTTCGAGCACCGGGAAGACCTGGATCTCCAGCAGATCGCCCCAGAACGCCTCGAGGGTGGCCACGGCCTCGGCAGACCCCTCGACCACATGCCAGCCGCGGGAGGATCCGGGCATGTGCCAGCGGCCCACGGTTGTGAGCCCGTCGACATCGGGGGCCGCGGTGCTCAGGAAACGCTCCACGGTGGCCCTGTAGTGGGAGGGCGAGATCGTCCAGGTGATCATGAATTTCATGGTTCTTTTGCAAGGAGGGTTCTCGATTCATCTTGTACGGCCTGACGCAGAGTGATCGCTGCAGGCGCCAGCGGATCGCCCTTTGCCGCTCCTCCCCACCGGCAGGACACCGAGGACGACAGGTTCGCCAGGATGATGACCTCAACGTCAGGGCCAGGCCGCCCAACACCCGAGAGACCCGTGACGACAACAGTGCCGGCAGCAGTTCTGACAACAACGTTCGCGGAGTTTGCCCAACGGGCCGACTATTCGCTGCTGGATTCCCTGCAGGCGGATCCCCAGGCGACGGGTGATGGCCGCGACCACCAGCCCCGCCAGGTGTTCTCCGGTCATTACGTGCCGGTGACACCAACCCCACTTCCAGCGCCGGAGGTTGTGGCGCACAGCAGAACCCTCTTTGGCGAGCTGGGCCTGAGCGATGCGCTGGCACAGGACGACCAGTTCCGCCGTCTGTTTTCCGGCGACATCACGGTGGCGCGGGAGCCGATGCGACCGTTGGGTTGGGCCACCGGGTATGCCCTCTCGATCTACGGCACGGAGTACATCCAGCAGTGCCCGTTTGGAACCGGCAACGGCTACGGCGATGGCCGGGCCATTTCCGTGTTTGAAGGTGTCTTCAACGGCAGGCGTTGGGAGATGCAACTGAAAGGCGGTGGCCCGACCCCCTACTGCCGCGGGGCCGATGGACGCGCCGTGCTCCGCTCCAGCGTGCGCGAGTTTCTGGCCCAGGAGTTCATGCACGCCCTGGGGGTGCCCACTTCACGATCCCTGACCCTGGTGGTGTCTGGGTCTGAAACCGTGCGCCGGCCCTGGTACTCCCCGAACTCCCGCTCGTTCGATCCCGACATCCTGGTGGACAACCCTGCGGCGATCACCACACGAGTGGCACCATCGTTTCTGCGGGTGGGCCAGCTGGAGCTGTTCGCCCGTCGCGCCCGCAGCGAGGCCCATCCGGATGCGCTGAACGAGCTGCGGATGATCGTTCAGCACCTGATCGAGCGGAACTACCGGCCGGAGATTGATCCGAGTCTGGATTTCAGCGATCAGGTGGTTGAGCTGGCGGAATTGTTTCGCGGGCGGCTCATCGCACTGGTGGCGAACTGGATGCGGGTTGGCTACTGCCAGGGCAATTTCAACAGCGACAACTGCGCCGCCGGTGGCTACACCCTCGACTACGGACCCTTCGGCTTCTGCGAACTGTTCGATCCCCGCTTTCAGCCCTGGACCGGCGGCGGCGAGCACTTCTGCTTCTTCAACCAACCGGTGGCGGCCGAAGCCAATTACCAGATGTTCTCGGCTGCCCTCCGGCCACTGCTCGAGGGCAACACCGAGGCAGTGGCAAAGCTGGATCAGATCCGCGACGGCTTCGCCGAAGTGATGCGCCAGGAGATCGAGGCGATGTGGGCCAGCAAGCTCGGCCTGATTCGCTACGACGCCGCGCTGGTGAACGAGCTGCTGGAGCTGATGGTGCTCTCCAAGGCGGACTACACGATCTTCTTCCGCCGGCTGTCTGAGATTCCAGATCAACTCTCCACCTTGAAAGAGAGCTTCTACCTGCCCAGTTCAGAGCAGCTCGATGCCCAATGGACGCAATGGCTGCAACGCTGGCGTGATCAGATCACGCGTAACGGCGACCTCGGCGAGACATCCTCAGCGATGAAACAGGTGAACCCCGCGATCACCTGGCGCGAATGGCTCATTGCACCGGCTTATGAACAGGCGGCGCAAGGTGATTTCAACCTGGTCCAGGAGCTGCAGGAGGTGTTCAGCTATCCCTACGACGAGCCATCCGCGGAGCTGGCGGCGAGGTACGACCGCCTGAAGCCCAGGGAATTCTTCAACGCCGGAGGCGTGTCCCACTACAGCTGTTCGTCCTGAGCCGATCAACCCCTGAACCATCCCCAGAACGCAGCTGGTCAGCTGATCCGGCTCCGCACTCTCGTGCGGATCGCGAGCACGGGAAGCGCGAGGAACGGCAGTCCCATGGCGATCAGCATGACGGGGAGACCAAGCGACCGGCTGTAGGCGGTGTCGCCGCGCACCGTTGCGTCGATGGTGCTGCCCACGTCGGCCTCCCCGTTACCCCCCGTGAACCCACCGATCACGAGCCGACCGCCGATCTCCCACCGGGCGATGCACTCAGTGCGATACGTGGACGCTCCACGGATGATCGCTCCCGATGTGTTGCACGCAAGCACCTTGGCCTCGACGCGCGTGCCGGCCAAGCGCTGATGCAGCAGGAACCCTCCGCCACCGACCAACGCTGCCGGAATCGCCAGCAGGATCGTCCACACGACGATGTCGATCCCATGGCCGCCGGGGCGTCGCGTGGACGGCGATCGCAACGGGGGACGCCGCTGCAGCGCCCGCTCGACGAGCAGTGGAATGCCCTTGGACCGCCACCACTCGACGTCGAGCGATCCGCCGGACATCCCCCCATGGTCGAGGTGGGGCCGGTGCACGACCCGCTCATCGGTCTGATCGATGTCGACGTCGGCCACGCGACGCAGGGCATCGACGTAGGCCGCACGGACCGCACCGCGATCGTTCGGCGTGGGTGTCGCCCTGACGAGCTCACGCATGGCCTGCCAGGCATGCACATCCCCGCGCAGGCCCCACTGCCGGTGGTTGACGTCGAACCCGTCACCGAGCCGTCCGTCGCCGGCTTCGTCCGTTCGGTGTCCACAGGTCGGGCAGCGCCAGACATCCGCCACACCGACCACAGGCTCGAGCCGCGCTCCGTCGGCAGCACACACGTCCCCAACCATCCGGTGAACCTCGAGCCCGTTCTCGTTCCCGTTGAGACGGTACTCGTGCCATCCAGATCGCCGGCCCAGCGAGCCTTGAGCTGCGCTGGAGACCGATCGAGCGGTCTTGTCTGAGGGCGCAGGGCGACGTGAGGCTTCGGTGCAGACGCTGGTGCCGCAGGTCCACGGAGCGGTTGGTGGGGGAAAACAACCGCTCGGACTTCTTCAGGGTGATGAACAAAAGGCTCAGCGCGCCAAACCGAGGAACACCAGGATCGAGCGGTTCAGGCGCAGCAGCAGGTCGTCCTCGAGCTGGCCGATCCGGCTGCCGAGGCGTTCACGGGGAACGGTGCTGAGCTTGTCCGCCATCAGCCAGCTACGGCTGGAGAGGCCATTGCGGCTGCTTGGCTCCACAGGAATCCGAAACACGGGGGCGTCGGCGGGATCAGTGGTGAGTGGGCAGAGGGTGATTGAGTCCCGCTCCGCGAAGGCATCGTCTTGCACGATCACGGCAGGGCGCGGCTTTGAGGTGTAGGCGCCACCTCCGGCGACGGTCCAGATTTCACTCCGTTTCATTCAGGGCAATGATCCGGCCAGATAGAAATGGCATCCACGAAGGCCTGGTCGTCTGCCTCCTGAGCGCTTGCGTTGACGAGCAGGCATTGCCGCCGGGCCTCGGCGGCGAACTCGGGAGTGCGCACATCCGGCACCCAGATCTGGATCGGCCGCAGACCCTGGCGCCGTAGCCGCTCCCGGTGGGCGCGGACTTTTTCTCGGGTGAGAGCACGCTTTGCTTCGTCCATCGCCATCGTCCCCCAGGAAGTTACATGTAATTTAGCGGAGCTGGGCTTGGCTGGGGCGCTCCCGCGTTCCATGCTTTCAGGCAAACCGTCAGCCCAGATCCAAGGCTGTCATCCTGCCTCCAGTTCTTCTACGCGGCATGGCCCTGCGCTCCGCCAGCGAGTTCCCCAGCTCACCAGAGCCGGAGGCTCTCGAGGCCACCTACAGCGAATGCCGTGCGGCGCTGGTGTCGGCCAACCGCTCCCGGGGGGTGCTCAAGGCCCAGAGCGACCGTCGCGGTGTGGTGATCGCCGAGCTGCAACGGGAACTGGGGGAACTGGCGGCCGACCTGGCCGATGAAGCGCACACCAAGACGCGGCTCCATGCCATGAACGCCAAGCTCGGCGCCGTGATCCGCGAACTGGAGGACACCGGCGATGCGATGGTGGGCCTGATTGATGAAAGTGAGCGCCAGAGCGGCTTCTGGCTCGTGGAGATGTTCCGGCAGCTGATCGCCCAGGCCCGCCGCTGGCGTCAGGTGAAGGCGCGCGCTGTGGCACTCGCCGGCGAAGCGGCCGACCCCGGCAACGGACCCGCCCAGATCAACGAGCAGCCATGAGCGCGGGCCCATCGATCGCCGATCTGCTGGAGCAGAGCCACCGGGAACTCGCCGGCACCGATGCCCGGGTCTATCGGCGTGTGGGGGAGCATCTCCAGCGCTCGGGAGAAGCCCTCAGCCATCTGCAGGATCCACCCGATGCCGCCTCCCAACACCGCAAGGCTCTGCTGGGCAAGGGGAGCTTTCTCAAGTTGTCGGTGGCGGCCCTCAAGCAGCTGTGCAAGACCCACGGGATCAAGGGCTACACCAAGTTGAAGAAGCCCGAGCTGGCCAGGGTTCTTGAGCAGAGGCAGGTGGAGCCGCCGCCGCCGCCCTTGGAGTCGTTCAGCAAGAAGGAGCTGATTGGCTTGGTGAGGCAGTTCCTGGCCTGAGGCGCTGCTGGTCGTGGGCGTTGTTGGCTGGGTAGCTTCGCGATGAAGGGGCCCATGACTTCCACCCCGACACCTCTGGTGACCCGCGAGGCGCTGGGATTTGGATGCCGACGTCCTGGTGGTGATGCCCTTCGAGGAACGCCACCTGGCCAGGATGCGTGAAATGGTGCTCCGGTCGTGCGCGAGGCGCTTGACCATGGCGAGGTGCTGCTCCGCCGCCAGGGGGCAGCCTGATGGCGGCCAAGTGGTCTAGACTTGGTATCTATCACTTCAGTGAAATGCGCGCCAAGCTGTTTCGGAATGGGCGCAGCCAGGCGGTGCGCCTGCCTGCCGAATTCCGCTTCGAGGGATCGGAGGTGGAGGTGCACCGGGATCCCGAATCCGGCGCGGTGGTGCTCACGCCGCTGCGGCCCTCCGCCCGCGTCTGGCTGGAGCAGCGTGATGCCCTGCTGGCCGAGCCAGGCGAACGCGCAGAACTGGACAGCTTTTTTGATCACCTACGCGATCCAGCCGCAGCGCCGGAGGGCAACTGGCCGTGACGATGTCGCAAGGGCCGAAATGACTAGGCGGATGCTCGATACGAACGCTGTGCGCGCCCTTCTGGATGGGCGCTCGCCTCGCCTCGATGGCTGGTTGGCGGAGCAGCAGTGCTGCCTTTCGGTGATCGTGGCGGCGGAGATCCGCTACGGGCTGGAGCGGCGCGTGCTGCCTGCCAACAAGCGCCAGCTGATCGAGGGGGCGCTGGAGGCTCTGGAGATCCTGCCCTGGAGCGAAGGATGCGCTCGCACCTATGGCAGGCTTCGGGCCCAGCTGGAGCAACGAGGCAAGCCCCTGGGTTTGATGGACCTGCTGATCGCCAGCCATGCTCTCAGCGAAGGCTGCAGCCTGGTGAGCGCCGATCAGGCCTTCGCCCAGGTGGACGAACTCACATTGGAGAGCTGGTGATGGCGGCAACAGGATGGTCTGCTCCGGCTGCCAGGGACGGACGGACGGACTTGGGCTTGTGCATGCCTCATTCTTTCGCCTAGAACCACTGCAGTCACATGGTTCTGGGCAGATTCAGGAACGTCTGTGGAGAGGCTGCTCGCAATCTGTGCGCAACAGACTCCCAGGCGTTGGATGCGTTCAAGTCGCTGGCTAAAGCATGGGGGATCCCTTCTCAGCGCCTCCCTTCGCATGTTCAGAGTTCCAGGAGAAGCCGCCGTGACGCGTCCACGTCTTTGCGGAAATAGGGATTGTGGATCATGGATTCCGTCAGGAGATCCACCGGACGGCCGAAAAGGGCTTCCAAGTCATCGGCGAAGGAACAGAAGCGCCGGGCATAGCCTGGTTCTCGTTGGTCCGTCATCTGCACGATGAAGTCCAGATCACTGCTGGCAGGGTCAAACAGGCCCTTCGCCGCCGAGCCGAACACTTCAAGCCGATCCACGCCGTAGCGGTTGCACAGGTGCCTGAGCGGCTCCAGCCGGTCGACCAGCAAGGTCAGCAGTGGGGCAGCCGTGTCCATGGAGTCAGGTTAATGGAGCCTTGGGTTCCCTCAAACCGCCACCGCCAGCTTCGGGTAGAACGCCCCCGGAATCGGCCGCTGCAGCCGCCAGCGAATCGCCATCGGCCGCTCACCTTCATGGCTCACGTAGTCGGCAAAACCCAGGCACAGAAACGGCAGCGTGACGCCGCCGCGTCGGTTCTCAACTGCTGCGCAGAAGCCTGAGGCTACCCGCACCAACAACAGCACCAGGCTGCCGCGCTCGCGGTGGTGGATGGTGCGCTGGCCGGTGGCTGAGGCTTCGCGGGTGAGGCTCTGGCTCTCCCCGTGGAACTCACGCGGCGAGATGGCGACGTCGTTGGTGCGGGTGGTGGGGGAGAAGAGGGCTTCGCTTGTTCGCAGGGTGATGCGCTGCAGGAAGCGCGGCTGTAGCTGCCGTCCAAGCGTAGGTTCAGGCTCCGCGATGAAAAGCGTCAGAGGACATCGATGAACGTTGCCGGGTCGATACCTGCCTGGCGAAGCACGCTTCCCAAGGTCCCCACCGCCAGGTCACGCCGATGGGGAGGCTCCACGCATGTGACGCTGGCATCGCCATTTTCCGGGTTGAGGGATTGTCTTCGCAGCACCACATGGCGGCCTTTCTGGCGCACGATCTCACAACCGAGGCGCTGCAATGCGGCGATGGCGGCTGATGCCGGCAGCCGAGGCAACTTAGGCAACGTTGACCTCAAAGGTGGTCAGCAGTCGGGGCGCCAGCGCAGGTTGCGGGCATTCCTCCAAGTAGAGCTCGGTCGCCTCGCGCAGGTTGGCCAGGGCTTCCTCGATCGAGTCACCCTGGCTCGCGGTGTCGACCTCGGGGCATTCCGCCACGTTGACCTCGTCTTCCCGGTGCAGGATTGCCGTGAGGCGCTGGGGGGTGGCGGTCGTCATGGTCGCCGGGCTGGGTAGGCCTACAGTCTGGCCCCCTCAAACCGCCACCGCCAGCTCCGGATCGAAGGCCCCCGGAATCGGCCGCTGCAGTCGCCGGTGGCCCTATCGGCCGCCAACCTCATCCCAAGGGCTTGATCTGCTCCCTAACCCACTCGGTAAATTCCTGCCGATCAAGCGTTCCGGAGGCCACAGCAAGAACAACGGCTTCGGTGGATTCGTTGGAAGCGGTCAACTGATAGCGGTTAAGCATCAACATCACTTCCATGGCTGCATGGCCAACACGCTTGTTGCCATCCACAAAGGGATGATTCTTGATCAGGGAAAAGCCAAGAACGGCAGACTTTTCGATGAGAGTTGGATAGAGATCAACACCTGAAAAGATCCCGCAATCCGGGTGAACCGCCGGACGTGGCGATCAATCGGCGGTGCAGCTCCAGTACCTCAACGAGGCGGAGATAGCGGATCACGCCAGACGACGGTACAGCTCCTCATTCTTTGCCAGCACGTTCGATGCGGCTGCTTCGAAGTCTGCGGAGGGTCGGCTAAGCAGATCGCGGACGGCGGCCGAGGCCAGGACCTCCTGGGGCACGTTGAGCAGCCCGGCCACCTCGGCCAGAGCCCGGGACTGTTCATCGTTGAGCTCAATGGCGAGAGCCATGGAAGTCCTCCAGAACCCCAAGGATAGGAGAGGCCGAAAGCTGGGCGGCCCCCTCACACCGCCACCGCCAGCTCCGGATAAAACGCACCCGGAATCGGCCGCTGCAGCCGCCAGCGAATCGCCATCGGGCGTTCGCCTTCGTGGCTCACGTAGTCGGCAAAGCCGAGGCACAGGAACGGCAGCGTGACGCCGCCGCGCCGGTTCTCCTCCCGCACCAGCAACAGCACGCGGCTGCTGCGCTCGCGATGGTGGATATTGCGCTGGCCGGTGGCTGAGGCTTCGCGGGTGAGGCTCTGGCTCTCCCAGTGGAACTCACGCGGTGAGATGGCGTAGTCGTTGGTGCGGGTGGTGGGAGAGAACAAACGCTCGCTCTTCTTCAGGGTGATGAAGAACACGTCGCAGCGCGTGGCCTCATCGAAGAACACACCAACTGCTGCGCAGAAGCCTTCGGCTACGCGGCCGGGGAAGGGGCGGGCCTCGTTCAATAAGCCGAACGCCGCGAACACTTCGGCGCGGGAGTAGCGGCCGTGGAGCTTCAAGGGCACCGGCGGGGCTGGATCGCCTTCGGCCTGAAACGGCCAGGCGAGCGGCGTCACCAGGTGGTTTGTGCGCTCCAGCAGGAGCGCGAACAGCTCCACCAGCTCGGCGCGAATGGATGCGGCGACCCAGAGCCGCGCGAGGGCTTCGGGCAAGGGCAGGTGATTTCGGCCACTGCCCCAGAGCTGGGCCAGCAGCATCCGCCACTGGCGCTACGCACATCCTTACGGAGACTGAGCTTCGGGGCTGAGAAGAAGAAAGCCGGCCTCTGGATGGGCCTTGAAGGCTTCGATGGCCTCGAGATTGTTCAGAAGCAGATCGGCGGTGGCGGCATTGCCGGCATTCCCGATGCCCAGGCAGATCACCTTGGGGGGAAATCCTCGGCTCACACTGAGTCGAAGGAAATCCTCGTCCTTGGTCACCAGCAGGACATCCTCGCGGCGGGCATGGTCCCAGATCACCAGATCATCCGCCCCACCAAGTCCAAGCAGCCGCAGGTTCACGCCGCTGCGGAACGGATGACCAGGCGCCGTTCACGGTCGGCGGCATAGGCCAGGCAGGCCAGCACATCCTCGTGGTTGAGCTGCGGAAAATCCCCCAGAAGCTCAGCTTCCGTCATGCCGCTCGCCAACGCGCCAAGAACATCTCCCACCGTGAGACGGGTACCGCGGACGCAGGGCTTGCCAAAACGAACCGCCGAATTGATAGTGATCCGCTCTTCGTGATCCATGAACCAACGCTAAACCGCCACCGCCAGCTCCGGATAGAAGGCCCCCGGAATCGCCCTGTGCAGCCGCCAGCGAATCGCCATCGGCCGCTCGCCTTCGTTGCTCACATAATCGGCAAAGCCCAGGCACAGAAACGGCAGCGTGACGCCGCCACGCCGGTTCTCCTCCCGCACCAACAACAGCACGCGGCTGCCGCGGGCGCGGTGGTGGATGTAGCGCTGGCCGGTGGCTGAGGCTTCGCGGGTGAGGCTCTGGCTCTCCCAGTGGAACTCGCGCGGTGAGATGGCGTAGTCGTTGTAGCGGGTGGTGGGGGAGAACAACCGCTCACTCTTCTTCAGGGTGATGAAGAACACGTCGCATCGGGAGGCCTCATCAAAGAACACACCCTCGCGGCCGGGGAAGGGGCGGGCTTCGTTCAATAACCCGAACGCCGCGAATACCTCGGCGCGGGAGTAACGGCCGTGGAGCTTCAGGGGCACTGGCGGGGCTGGTTCGCCTTCACCCTGAAACGGCCAGGCGAGCGGTGCCACCAGGTGGTCGGTGCGCTCCAGCAGCAGCGCGAACAGCTCCACCAGCTCGGCGCGGATGGCGGCGGCGGCCCAGAGCCGCACCAACGCCTCGGCCAGCGGCAGGTGCTGGCGGCCACTGCCCCAGAGCTGGGCCAGCAGCATCCGCCACTGGCGCTCCGCACACAGGTCCAACCCCGCCGGATCGGGTGCCAGCGGCCGCTGCAGCTGATCCACCAGCCAACGCAGGCGCTCGGGGTCGTCGAGGTGCAGCAAACCGCCGGCGATGCCCCGCCCCAACCGCTCTTCATCCGCCGTGGGCTCCCCGGAGGCCTCCGCCACCGCCCACCCCAGCTCCCGCTGCAGCAACGCCCAACACCCCGCCACCCGATAGAACTCCCCCAGCTCCATGCCGAGTCCGTCGAGCAGCTCCGCCAGCGAACAGGCCCCGAGGCGGCGGCATTCGGCGAGCAGCTGGGGCCGGCGGCTGGGCAGCGACTCGCGCAGATTGGAAAGCACCCGCTCCGTGGAGACGCGATCGAGCTGGAGGCTGCAGCCGGCGGGGAGGAAGGGGAAGCCGGTTTCGATCTGCTGGCGCAGCTGGTCGCGGCTGCCGCCGAGCAGGGCGCGGTAGCGGATGTCGTGGCGGAAGTTGCGGTGGGCCTGGCCGATGAAATCCAGAACAGTGAGGCAGCTCTTGCCTGGGCAGAGGCGCAGACCGCGGCCGAGCTGCTGCAGGAACACGATCGCGCTCTCGGTGGGCCGCAGGAACAGCACCGTGTCGATCTCGGGGATGTCGAGCCCTTCGTTGAACAGATCCACGGCGAAGAGGATCTGCAGCTCACCGGACCGCAGGCGGCGGATCTGCTCGGCGCGCTCGTCGCGAGGGCTGTTGGCATCCAGGGAGGCGGCGCGCAGGCCGGCAGCGGCGAACTTGCGGGCCATCCAGGCGGCGTGCTCCACGCTCACGCAGAAGCCCAGGGCCCGCATCGTGGACAGGTGGGTGATCTTGCCTTCGAGTTCGCGCAGGATCAGGCGCAGGCGGGCGTCGTCGGCGGTGTAGAGGTTGGTGAGAGCTTCTGTGGCGTAGCCGTTGCGGCGCCATTCGATCTGCGAGAGGTCGGTGCCGTCGTGGAGGCCGAAGTAGTGGAAGGGCGCCAGCAGGCCCTGATCGAGGGCGCTCCAGAGGCGCAGCTCGGCGGCGGTGTGGCCACCGAACCAATGGAGGATGTCGAGCCCGTCTGTGCGTTCGGGGGTGGCGGTGAGGCCGAGCAGCAGGGACGGCGCCAGGTGGGCCAGCCAGCGCTCGTAGCTGGAGGCGGCGGCGTGGTGGAACTCATCGACGATCACCACGTTGAAGCTGCCCGGCGCCAGGCCCGCCGGATCGATCCCCGCGAGCGACTGCACCGAGGCGAACACATGGCGCCACTGGCCGGGACGCTGGCCATCCACCAGCAGCTCACCGAAGGAGCCATCGCGCAGCACCTGGCGGAAGGTGGCGAGGCTCTGTTCCAGGATTTCCTTCCGGTGAGCCACGAACAGCAGGCTGGGGTAGCCCGGACCGGCCAGGGCGGTGCACTGGTTGCCGAAATCAGACGCCAGGCGGGCGTAATCGAGGGCGGCGATCACGGTTTTGCCGGTGCCGGTGGCGGCCACCACCAGGTTGCGCCAGCGGTTGTGGAGGCTGCGCTCGGCGGCGAGCTTTTCGAGGATCTCCTGCTGGTAGGCGTGAGGGCGGATGTCGAAGAAGCTGAGCGGTGTGGCGTCGCTGGTGGTTTCGTTCGCCGCGGCCCGATCAAAGCGACGCTGCTCGATCTCGCTGGCCCGGTAAGGCTCGAATTCGCCCTCCTCCCAGTAGCTCTCAAAGGTGGCCTGGAACTTGGAGAGGATGCCCTCGTTGTCTTGGGCGGAGAGGCGCACGTTCCACTCCAGGCCGTCGTGCAAGGCGGCGGTGGAGAGGTTGGAGGAGCCGATGTAGGCGGTGGCTGCGCCCGAGGCGCGGTGAAACAACCAGGCCTTGGCATGCAGACGGGTACGGCGGGTGTCGTAGCTGACACGCACCTCGGCGCCGTGGGCCACGAGCCAATCAAGGGCGCGGCGGTCGGTGGCACCCATGTAGACGGTGGTGAGCACCCTCAACGGCCGGCCGGCGCGCAGCAGGTCGGCCAAGGGCTCCTGCAGCAGACGCAGGCCGCTCCACTTGATGAAGGCGCAGAGCAGGTCAATCCGCTGGGCGGAGGGGATTTCGTGGATCAACGCCTGCCCCACCGATGGCTCGCCGCTGGCGTTCACCAGCAGGGTGCTGTCGGCCAGGGGGATCAGGGGACGCAACGGCTTGGCTTGGCCAGGAAGCAGCGGGGAGGCAAGGATGCTGCTGAGGTTTTGGCTACTGGGGTGGACGGCATCACCGGGGCTAACGGCCCGGGGCACCTGGGCAATCAGCAAGGCCACCAACTGGTTCACCAGCTTCAGCTGGGCTGCTGTGGGATGTCCATCGGGAAGGCTGGCCAGGGCGCTGCGCACCAAGGCGGCGAGGTGGCGCGAGAGCTTGTGGGGCGCTTCCTCGGGGTCGAGGGGATCGAGGCCCACCAACTCCTGGGGTACGCCCGCCAACTGCTGCTCCAGGACCTCGGTAAGGAGGTGGTCGTAGAGGCCGGGGTTGGGGGGTGGGGTGCTCAATTCAGCCTGAGCCTGTCTGCAGAAATGATCGAGGATGAAGGGCTGGAGTGGGGCCGAACGCAGAAGGCCGCCTCAGTGCTTAGAAGTATCGCAACGAACTGCCTGGATATCGGATCCGTCTAACGTGGCGATCAACGGCTGCCGATCCTTGGGGAACTCTTGCAATGGATGGCATCTTGAAGCTTGGTGTTTTCGCGGCAAGGCTTGTTATGCGGAAGGGGCCAAGCATTGCAGATGGTTATCGGACCCGCCCAATCATTGTTAGACCGACGCAAAACACCGATGCGACTACGAGGTAACCTAAAATCGTGGAATGATGAGCGAGGCTTCGGGTTCATTGAGCCAGCTCAGGGTGGCAAGGATATCTTTGTTCATATCAAGGCTTTCCCACCCAGCATCAAGCGCCCGACAACCGGGAAGGCTTTAACCTTTGAGATCGAGCTAGGCCCAAACGGCAAGCAGCGTGCGCGCTCAGTCCAGTACCTCGTAGGTAATCGTGCACCCAAGACATACCGATCGGAGTCGCCTGCAGCATGGACTCTCCCACGACTGCTGGTCATCCCGGCCTTCGCTTCAGTCTGGATCTATGTCGCGAGCAGGTGGTCGGTCAACCCCATGGTTTCCGCTGTGTACTTCGGGCTCAGTCTCTTGACGTTTATTGCATACGCGGTCGATAAGTCGGCTGCTATCAATGGAAGCTGGCGCACGCCGGAGAGGACATTGCACTTGCTTGGGGTGGTTGGCGGCTGGCCGGGCGCCCTGCTCGCTCAGCAGCTACTGCGCCACAAGTGTTCCAAGTCAAACTTCGTGGCTATCTTCTGGGTCACAGTGGCCATCAACGTCGCGGGTTTTGTTGCATGGCATTCAGGGTTGATCCGCAATGTGCAGGCATGATGGCGCGGACTAACATCCAGATGCAGAAGACGGGATCATTGATTGCTTGTGATGCCAGTGAATCTTGGCCCGCTTCTGATCTTGGGCGTTAGGCGTCCCATGAACGAGTTTCTCACTTTCGCCGCAGGAGCAGCCATTGGTGGCTTACTCTCCTGGCTCATAACTCACCGCTACTACATCAAGGCGGGTTCTGATCAGCGCGCTGAGCTTCAAAAATTGTCTGCAGACCTAAAGCCACGCAACACGCTCCAGAACTTCGAGAGAATGCTTGAATCCAGCAGTTGGTCCAAGACCGATATTGATGGCACTGAAGTGTGGATCGCTGTCACCGACAACACATACCAGATCAAGATTGGCGAACGAACACGCTTATTTGCTGAGCGCTGGACATTGCTGTATCCGGACCGCAACAGTTACGCTTACCCTGTCCATCTAGAGCTCAACGGCATGACACTAAGGGAGCTAACGTTCATTTCAATGGACGGTGGCCGATACTTTGTTCCGATGGCTTATGTCCGTCAAGCAAGAAAGGATGAGGTCGAATATTTCTGGAACTTGAACAGCCTAGAAGTAAAGGCATGCAGGATCGTTGGCAGGTATTACCGCTACAGTAACCTCGAGCATGTTGCCATGCACTCCAAGGTCGCCATCGTGTCGTAGCGATACTTAAGATCACCATGTATCTGAGCCACCTCCACTCATTGTCAGCGGTGTTCATCGGCTCCATGCGGCCAAGTGAAGGCGAACGTTAGGCGCCATAATTGTGTCATGGAGAACCCAAGCCATTCCCCCGACCAAGAACAGGCGTTCCCTGGTGGATCAAAGTCGAGAGTAAACCGTGCTGGACAGCGGGTGCGGGAAGGAACTGCAAACTCGGAGGATCTCCAGGTTATCGATGAGTGGCGAGCAGCTCACAGAGCAGTTCTAAATACATTTAAGGTCAATCTTATTCAGAGAGGCAGAGACAAGGGCATTATCTTTGCCCAGCGCCACAAGCGTAAGAGGACAATATTTCACAAGCTGAATCGATTCCCGAGAATGAACCTGTCTCGCATGGACGATGTAGCCGGCTGCAGGCTAATATTTAGAAGCATCGAGGAGCTCTATTCTTTTAGGGATCATTTCCATAAGGCTCGCTTCAAGCACAAGCGACGCAATGCAGACGATAAAGACAAGTACGATTACATCAAGAACCCCAAGGAATCTGGCTATAGAGGAGTGCATGATGTGTACGAGTATGATGTCAACTCCGTTGTCGGACGCCCTCTGAAAGGACTGTATGTAGAGATTCAGTATCGAACCTTGGTCCAGCACGCTTGGGCTACGACAGTTGAGGTCATCGGCTTCATTACAGAAAGTCAGCCAAAGTTTAAGCACGGGGATACACGTTACGAAACAGTAATGAAGATGGCGAGCGAAATATTAGCTCGAGCCCATGAAGGCATGAAAGGTGCCTTGCCGGATCTTGATGATCGTGATCTTGTGACAGACTTCCTTGCTGCAGAAAGGGAATTGGGGCTGCTGCACATGCTTCGAGGCCTTAACTCAGCCGATCAGATTATTTCAGCGAGGAGAAATGCGATTCTGATTATTTCAGAGGGAAAGCCACTGGAAGTCAAGCAGTATCGAGACGCTCCGGATGCGCTCAGAGCACTTTTTGAGTTCGAGAAGGAAATGCCTGATAGAGACATTGTCCTGGTGAGAGCCGACACCTCTGAAGATGTTCGTTTGGCGTTTAAGAATTATTTCTCTGATGCTCGTGATTTTCTTCGCCTAATCGATGATGGATGCGCCATACTCGCTAGAGCTACTCAATATACAGGCGGCATGGATCTTTCCCAGTAATATGCCTAACAATAAGATACAGAAGACTGGGCATTTGATTGGCTTGCATCCGTTCATAATGCTCCCGCTTCTGATCTGGAGCGTTGGGCGGTCTAGGCTAATGAAACCTTGTCGAGTCACTGATGAATGACTTGCCAAATGTTTATTGACATCGACGGTGTCGACACGCAGCAATGAACGTGGTGTCTTGGGATAATATCGCAAGAGATATAGCTATACAGCCAAGCTAGAGTTATCCAGCAAGGGAAAGCCTGCAGCTTGAAGTTGCATATGGCATAATTTGCTCTGCCACCAACCAATCCTAGAAAGATCATGGGACGTCTTCGCCCTGGACATTTCTCTCTCACGCCTACCGACTCGGATGGTAGTCGCACATTCCAGCCAAAGGTTGTTTCATCTAGCGATGGAGGCGAGCTGACTTACTACTTCACTGCTGAAGTCGTGATGAGTGAGGAGGCCTATCGGCGCATGGCACTTGATAAGTTCAAGGGAATCTATTGGCTAGAGGGAAAGGAGGAGTCTCAGCAACGCAACGATGAGCATCACAAGCAGGCTTAAAAATCACTGCCAAACCGTTTATTTGCCTGGGACTGAGTGCATATCTTTTTAATGCGTCTTGCCTTTAATCATGTGTCCATTGCCAGTCAATTACTGCTTACACTGTTCGTTTCCGGGCAATTGCAGAGATGAATGTATCCACCAATTCGCTGATGGTTGATTTCTGAAAGTGCCTGGTCGTTCCATAGGATCAATTTTCTCATAGCATGCCGTCCAACATCCAGATTGAGATGATGGATGCATAAGCTGCCTGCGCATTCTGAACATTATCTGCCCGCTTCTGAGCTGGAGCGTTAGTAAAGCAAATGATTCCCCTCAAACCTCGCCTGCAACAACTCCACCCGATTCATCAGTCTCTCCAGCTTCTGCTCCTTCCTTTTCTTGACGCTCGGCGCACCATCAAAATGGCTCATCTCGTTGCCTAAGAGATAGTCAACAAAATCTTTGGGTTCGCAGGGCTTGGCGCCCATCCACTTGTGAAAGTTGCGATGGATGCTGCTGCTGATCGCAATCAAGTTTTCTTCATAGGCCGCAAGATCAGGCCTTGAACTAGCGTCAAAAAGGTGATGTGCCTCCAGTTCAACCGGATTCTGATCGGATGCTGATGGCTTGTGGCCCGAGACTGCACAGCCAGAGCCATCTTTGCGTAGGGCCTTCTGACGAACTTTGTCTTTTGCCGCCTTGACCCGCGCCTCGTGGCTCTCCAGCAGCTTTCGCTGGGCTTCAAAGCAGTCTTCAGCAACTTCCGCGACGGCTTTCACCCAGGCCTTGCGTGCCTTGCTGATCTTGCCCTTGTCGTTCATCGTCTTCGCCAGCCGCACAATGCCGCGCTGGCTCCAATGGCGTTGATCTTTGCCATCAAAGCTATCGAAATGAACGCCGATCTCTAAACCCTCTGCACCTTCTAACCCTGCGCTTTCCTCTTGGATCCTTGTGATCGTGCCAGCCATCCCTTTGCCATTGGTGCCCAGAACCCTGACAACTGAGCGTTGCTCCAAAAAAATCAGATCGCCTCGGATTTCGATGGTGCTCCGATCTTGGGTGACTTGAATGATGCGTCGTTTGACGAGGGTGCGTGTCACCCGCGCGCGGTGGTGGGTGAAGAACTCATGGATTTTGGCGATGATGCTTCCACCTTCCTTCTCTTCCAGATACTTTGCAATCGCCATGACGCCTTCTTCGTAAAAGCGGCGACTACGAGCTTGCCCTAGTTCGTATTCAAAGAACTCTCCTTCGATCAGCTCCCATTCATCGTCATTGTGGGCATCAAAGAATTTGCAAATCCCATCGAGCTTCTTGGCGCTGATGCCAAGGATTTTGGCTGACTCCTGAAAGGAGAAGGCGTCACGTGATCGCTTGGATGTCGTCGTCATCATCTTGTTCAGAGAAAGGCAAGAAGGGAGTCACGCATTTTCTGGAGCCGCTCCATCACGCGCGGATCGCCGCCCACATCGGGATGGTGTTCTTTGGCCAGCCTGCGGAAGGCCTCTTTGATGTCATCCGCACTGGCTGTCGATGGTTCCAGAGAGAACACATGCCAAGGTCTGAAATTCTCCAAGACATCGATGCCGTTGATGGATGTCTTGCCTATTTTGTCCCGCTCGCTGCGGGGAACCCCAACCCACTCCCGATAGAGCTTGAGCCAATCAGCCTTGGTCTTGAGATCAAAGCTGCGCCCAGCCATCGCGAGATTGAACTCGCTCGACTTGCGTAGCTCTGTGGCGTTCTTGCTGCCGAACACCTTGCAGACAGCCGTTTTGAGCTCAGTCAACGTGAGAACAGGCTCAGGGAAAGGCTTTCCGTTGATGAGCTCTGCGAAAGCCAGCAGGCTTTCGGCATCCGGTGCCCCTGCCGAGAGGATCTCCTCGATCCGTGCCAAGACCGCTGGCCTGTCCAGCTTCTTGCGCGTTGGCGTCTTGGTGGCCACGGCTCAGTACTCCTGCTTGCCCTTGATAACCCCCCGAACGCCTCCGCGGGGGGATTTGTCATCACCTGTGCGGCGGGGGATCAGATGCCAGTGCGCATGAAACACCGTCTGTCCGGCCGCTTCGCCTGAGTTCAGCCCCAGATTCCAGCCGCTGATCCCGGCATCATCAGCCGCGATCTGCTCGCGCCGACGCTTGAGCCGTTCCACCACCGCATTCCACTCCGGCTGGTGCAACTCCAGCCCGTCGGACACATGGCGTCTGGGGATCACCAGGCTGTGCCCCTCACTCACCGGATAGGCATCGGCGATGCAGAGCGCCAGCTCGTTCTCCAGCAGCACCCGGCCGCTGCCCTCCAGCGCGCAGAACACACAGCCCTCCTGCCTGTGCTGGTAGCTGGCGAGGAGTCCGCGAAAGTCGGTGCGGTCCGTGTCCCGCTTGCCGGCATTGCAGCGGAAGCAGAGGGCCTGGAAGTTGGAGAGGTCGTCGGGTCCTCCCTGGTTTCTGGGGATGATGTGATCCACCTCCAGGGCGCACTGGTGCGGGATTTGCTGAGCAACAGCCCGCGCCGCAGCATTCGCAGCGGCCCCGGGCGCGGGTGAGCACGCGGTACTTGATCGAGCCGCTGATCGGCGTGCGGTGGCGGCTGCGGTGGGCAAATACCTCTTCGCCGCGCTGGGAGCGGAAGGCATCAAGGCGCTGCCGGCAGAGCTGCTGCAGTTCGTCGCGTAGTGGCTCCGCCACGCTGGCCTTCGGCCAGGTAACGCCATCGCTCAGTTCGTCGCCGCCGATCAGGCTGTAGGCGCCGTTGCCGTAGGCGGTGATGCCGTTGCCGGTGAGCACCCGGCCCACCATGCGCTTCACCCGCTGCACGTAGGTGTCGATCTGGGTCAAGTCTTCTCCCAGGATCCTGCGGGCGACGTCCTGCACTGGGGCTGGGCTGGCTGTTGCCTGGCAAACCCATGGCCGAGCAGTTCCAGGAGCATCAACGGCTGGTCGATAGGTCTCATGCGCATGCGCTCGGCGATGAACGCGCGCAGGCGATGGAAGGCAGCAGAGGGGGGTGGGGCATGGCAGACACCGTCACGCCTCAGTTTCGGAACCCGGCATGACCAGCGCCTGCACCCGGGCGATCAGTTCCTTCACCTGCCGGTTGAGGTCTTCCCGATCCAACCCCAGGGGTGTGGGATCGGCGTCATAGCGGAACTGCACGGCATAGACGGTGAGCTGAGCGAGCGGTTGCAGCTTGGCCGTGGCTACTCCCTTGGCCTCAAGCAGCAACACCAGACGGCGCAGGTCATGGGTGAGCGGCGGATCGCTGCCCAGATGCAGCAGCCAGGCCTTCAACGCCTTCTCCACGGCCTGCTGCAGCCAGAAACCCCAGGCACCTTCGCGAAAGACGGTCGGGTCGAAGGAAGCCTGAGCGCTCTCCAAATCGACGGCGGCGATGCGCAGCAGACCTTCCGCTTCAGAGAGCGCCATGCAGTAGCCGTCCTTCCCGGTAGGCCCTGCCAATCACATGGCTCCGCCAGTGCTGGCGCTCCTCGCATTCGCTCCGGGAGTACAGCAGCAGATCGAGCGACACATCCGCCTGGGCCAGCCGACCCCACAGATCGTTCAGCACCTGGAAACGGTGATGCTGCGCCAGCCACTCATCTGGGGCGGTGATCAGCAGATCGATGTCGGAATCAGGTCCGCTGGTGCCGCGAGCCCTCGAACCGAACAGCCGCACCTGCGCCCCGGGGATGACGCCATGGATCACCCCGGCCATGGCCTGGAGCCGTTCCTCGATCGTGGGCGTGGATGCCGTGCTCATCACCCCATTGTGAAGCCACCCGCCAGGCGATGCAGCCGTGTTGGGGTTGGTGGGCTGATGTGCCAGCCCACTTCGGATCGGCAGGCAGGTCTTCGGCGGCCCGTCAGGGCTTCGCCCTTGCTGGGATCCCCTCTGGCGTGGGCGTGATGCGGCTGCAGCCAACCCTGCTGCGGGTACTGCTGTGGCCGCCCCAGTCATCTCGATATCCGCTGCCGCTGGGGCCACAGTCTCAGCAGCCGCTTGTGGGCCTCACCCCAGGTCGTTGATCAGCACGATGCGGTAGCGGGCTTTGCCGGAGCGGAGGTGATCCAGGGCTTCATTGACCTTCGACATGGGAAAGAACTCCGTGGTGGGCGCGATGCCGTGGCGACAGCTGAAATGCAGCATCTTGTCGGTGGTGGAAGGGCTCCCCAGCGGTGAAGCGGAGAGGCTTTTCTGCCCGAGAATCATCGGAAAAGCGGCCAAGGCGATCGGTTCAGGTACGGCCCCCACGGTGTGCAGACGCCCCTTGGGTTTGAGGGCGGCGATGTAGGTGTTCCAGTCGAGGTTGGCGTTGGTGGTGTTGAGAATGAAGTCGAAGCTGCTCGCAGCCCCTGCCAGTTCTTCGGCGTTGCGGGAGTTCAAGGTGCGGTGGGCGCCCAGCTGGAGCGCTTCCTCCCGTTTCGAGTCGCTGCTGGTGAAGGCGGTGACGTCGCATCCCCAGGCCCGCAGAAACTTCAGGGCCATGTGACCCAGCCCGCCGATCCCGATCACCGCCACGCTGTCGGTGGGTTTGATACCCAATTCCACGATCGGATTGAAGACGGTGATGCCACCGCAGAAAAGGGGGCCTGCCTTCTCGGCGTCGAGGCCTTCCGGCAAGGGAGACACCCAGGTCCACTCGGCCCGCACCCGCGTCGCGAAGCCTCCGTGGCGCCCGACGATGGTGGCTTCGGCCTTAAGGCAGAGGTTCTGGTTGCCGGAGAGGCATTGGTCGCAGGCGCCGCAGCTGCCGGAAAACCAGCCCAGACCAACCCGGTCGCCGATGCTCAGACGCTTCGTGTGCTCCCCGAGGGCGGCCACCCGGCCGATCACTTCATGGCCGGGAATAAACGGATAGGCGGTCATGCCCCACTCGTTGTCGAGCATGGAGAGATCGCTATGGCAGATGCCGCAGCTCTCTACGGCGATTTCCACCTGATCGCTGCCGAGGGGACCGGGGGTGTAGGAAAAGGGCTGGAGCGGTTGCCCGGCGCCGAGGGCAGCGAGGGCCTCGATCTGTGCGGTCATCGAATCTGCTGGCTTGGGATGGATCTGATGATCTCAACGAATGGCTTGCCGTTCACGGGAATGGGCTGGCTCCGATGCCCCTAGGGGGTTGACCTTGTCGAACGGGCGACCCTCGCGATCCTAGGCAAAGCGGTCCAGCCCATGTCCGCACCACCATGAACCCCCGTGCCCGCCCCCGTCCCAAACCCCGCGGCTGCGCGCAATCGCCCTCACGCCTCGGACTCAAGCGCCAATGGGCAGGAAAAACCGACTCCCTCGCAGGCTCGCCCCAGTGGAGGCCCATGGGATCCAACCGTTGTGAGGGGGATCAGCCTGTGGTGGTTGACCCTTCCCAGAGTGCTTGCGCCAGGCAACTTCAGTGCAGCTCCTGTCGTTGGGTGCGATTCCGTTCGGATCGCAGCGTTTGGTAGCGGTGCATCAGCGCAGCCATCCCGGCAGAACGGCCTCCAGATCGGAACCCCGATGACCATCACCAGCCCACGGACAGAACAGGTTCTCAGCACCCTGCGGCTCCATCGTGGAGACTGGCAACAGCGCTTCAACGTGGTCGATATCGGCGTCTTCGGTTCCGTTGCCCGTGGCGACGCCCGCCCCGACAGCGATGTCGACGTGTGGGTGCGGCTGGATCCGCTCACTCCCTATGCCCTGGTGCACCTCAAGCAGGAGCTGGAAACGTTGCTGAGCACGTCTGTGGATGTGGTGCGACTGCGCGAGCGCATGAACCCTCCCTCAAGCAGCGCATCCTCGACGAAGGCCTGCGGCCATGACGGAAGGAGGACCCATCTCAAGTTGATACGGAGGTGGGCCGGGATCTGCTTGACGTGATCTGCATGCAGTTCCTCGCGATCGGTGAGGCTCTCAAGCTTTTTGAACGCCACTGGCCTGGTCGTCTGCAGGCCGAATTCCCATCGGTGGATTGGAAGGGGGCCATGGGTTTTCGCGATGTGATCGCCCATCAGTACTTCGATCTCGACAGTGAGCAGGTGTTGCTGATCTGTGAGCAATCCCTGCCTGAACTGATCGCGGCTGTTCGGGCGTTGCGGCAAAGATAATGATCCGGTGGGCTTCGGGCCCTGGGCGGCCCGTCAGGCAGTCGCTGCTACTGGGATCCCTTCTGGTGTGAGCGCGCGGCGGCTGCAGCCAACCCGGCTCCGGGAGTGGTTGTGCCGCCCCAGCCAGCCCTAGGATGTGTACACATTTGGCGGGAGGAAGGCGTGACGACCCGTATTGGCATCCGTGAACTCAGGTCCAGGCTGGCCTCCCATCTGGAATCGTCCACGCCGATTGAGGTGACCCGCCATGGCCGCACCATTGGCCTCTACGTGCCCTTGCCCCAGCAGGGCAACCTGAGTGATCGGGACAAGGTGTTGGAGGCTGGCCGGCTGATGCAGGCTGAACTGGAGCGTCTCGGTTTGAGCGAAGACGAGCTCAGTGCCGACTTCAAGGCCTGGCGGCAAGGCCGCCCTGAGCAACCGTCGGCCTGAGGGTGGAGCGCAAGCGTCTGGTCCTGGACGCGAACATCCTCATTCGCGGTTGTCTCGGCCTTCGGGTGCGCGCGCTCATCGCCCATTACGCCGATCAAGTGGACTTCTTTGTCGCTGAAGCCAACGTGGCCGAGGCGACCGCCTACGTGAGTGATCTCGCCAGGAAGAGAGGACTCAATGCAGAGGTCTGCGCTGAGGCTTTGCTCAGCCTGCTGTTGATGGTCCAGGTTGTGGAAAACAGCGTGCTCGGGTCGGCCAAGGAGGAGGCCTTGGTGAGGATCCGTGACAAGGATGACTGGCCTGCCCTGGCGCTGGCGTTGCCATTGGAATGCGCCATCTGGACGGAGGATCAGGACTTCTTCGGCATCGGCATCGCAACCTGGACCACCAACACGGTGGAGCGTTACCTGGAGAGCTGAGCCCATCGCATTCCACTCCGGCTGGTGCAACTCCAGCCCGTCGGCCCCATGGCGCCGGGGGATCACCAGGCTGTGCCCTTCGCTCACCGGATAGGCATCGGCGATGCAGAGCGCCAGTTCGTTCTCCAGCAGCATCCGGCGGCTGTCCTCCTGCCTGATCTGGTAGTTGACGAGGAGTCCGCGAAAGTCGGAGCGATCCGTGTCCCGTTTGCCGGCATTGCTTTGAGTATTTCTGGGGATGATGTGAACCACCTCCAGGGCGCACTGGTGCGGGATTGGCTGAGCAACAGCCCGTGCCGCAGCATTCGCAACGGCCATGGTGCGGGTGAGCACGCGGACCTTGATGGAGCCACTGATCGGCAAGCGGTGGCCGAAGCCGAAGGCTTCTGAAAGGCAAACAAGCCACCTCTTCGCCACGCTGGGCACGGAAGGCATCGAGGCGCTGGCGGCACAGCTGCAGCAGCTCGTCGCGCTCGGTGTCGCTCAGGTCGTCGCCGCCGATCAGGAGGTAGGCGCCGTTGCCGTAGGCGGTGATGCCGTTGCCGGTGAGCACCCGGCCCACCATGCGATTCCTCGGCCTTTGCCAGCACGGGGTTGTGCCACCCGATCTGCCGGTGGTGGTCGTGACCCGATGTAGGGCAACCGAACGGATCCTTGATGCGCTCGTCCTGCGGCCGTGGATGTGCGCCCACTTCCTTCGCGGGCGCCATAGGGTTTCCAGCGATGGTCCCTTCTTGTTTCGAACAGGCAGACCGATCCCCTGGAGCCATGAGCGATCCCAGCCCGCTGCAGGAGGCCGAAGCCACCTGCCACCAGCTCGCCGGCGTGGTGTTCCCCTGGGATCTCACCCGCTCCCTTGAGCTGGCCCTGCTCAAGACCTTCTGCGTGCCCTCGATCTCTGCTCTGCTGGATCGCACCGGTGAGTTCGCCCAGCGGCCGCGCAAGCGCTACGACGACACCGGCCTGATGGTGGCCGAACTGCTGCGTCATGGGGTCGACAGCGAGGCGGGTGCGGCGGTGATCGAGCGCATGAACCACATCCACGGCCACTACGCCATCGGCAACGACGACTTCCTCTACGTGCTCTCTACGTTCGTGGCCGAGCCGATCCGCTGGCTGAGTCGTTACGGCTGGCGGGGCCTCAACGACCTGGAGCAGGAGCACCTGTTCCGCTTCTGGCAGGCGGTGGGGCAGCGGATGGGGATCAGCGCCATCCCGGGCAGCCTGGTGGAGCTGATGGCGCTCAACGAGCAGGTGGAACGGGAGGTATTCGCTCTGGCCCCCAGCAACCGCCGCGTCGCCGACGCCACCCTGGCCATGCTGCTGGCCGACTGGCCCGCCCCCCTACGGCCGGCGCTGCAACGGGTGCTGACCGGCCTGCTCGATCGCCAGACGGCGGGCAGCCTGGGCTGGCCCGTGGCGCCGGGCTTGCTGCAGCAGCTGGTGCTCGCCACCCTGCGCCTGCGCAGCCGCGCCTCCGCCGCCGGTGCCGTCTTGAGCCGAGGGCTGGGGCGGCAACCCCGGGCGCGGTTCTTCTCCCAGCGGCCCACCCCCAGCTATGGCGCCAACTTCCGGCTTGAGCAACTGGGCCCGCTGCCCCTGCTGCAGAACCTCAACCCGCCCAGGCGTTCAGGCCTGCCTGCCGATGACACTGCTGACGCCACAGGATCCGCAGCGCCTCCTGGCTGAATCCTCCCCGCCCAGGCCTTCTGCGAGCGGCACCCGATCGGCCGCCTGAGACAATCCACAACCGCCCACCCCAAAGGACATCCATGGCCGTTCTCGGCAGAGAGGCGATCCTTCAGGCGATCGAGCAGGGCGCCATCACGGTCACGCCCTTCGATCCCGAGCGGCTGGGCCCTGCCTCGCTCGACCTCACCCTCGCCCCCTCCTTTCGCGTGTTCCGCAAGGTCCACGCGGTGATCGAGGTGCGTGAGCACACCGACTACCGGCAGCTCACCGAGAAGATCGAGGTGCCCAAGGGCGGGCACATCCTGATCATGCCCGGCGAAACGGTGCTCGGCATCACCCGCGAGCGCCTGCGCCTGGGCCCCGGGCTGTGCGGCTGGCTGGAGGGTCGCAGCCGTTTCGCGCGGTTGGGCCTGATGGTGCACATCAGCGCCCCCTTCATGGGGCCGGGGATCGACAGCCAGCAGGTGCTCGAGATGAGCAACTTCGGCCCAGCACCCCTGGCCGTGGTTCCCGGCACCGCGATCTGCCAGTTCGTGTTCCAGCTCCTGCAGGGCAGCGAGAGCTACGCCGGCCGCTTCGCCGGCCAGACGGAAGACTCCTTCTGAACGACTCGGCCGTTGCCTGGCTGCTGACAGGGGTGTTGCGGCAGAGTTCACTCACGGTTCAGCGCAGCCGATCACCGATGACCCGCTACCTCCCCACCCACGAGCAGCAGTGGCAGCCGATCGATGTGCGGGGGGTCCCGATGCAGGCCTGCCGTCTGTGGGAAGGCGACCACAACGTGGAATCAGGCCTCTACCGCCTGCCGCAGGGCCTGACGATTCCACGCCATCACCATGCCTTCTGGTGCCAGGTGTTTGTGGTGCGTGGAGCGATGCGGGTGCAGGCCGATGGCGACGATAAACACACCATCACTGCCGGCGGCTACTACTTCGTGGAGCCGGGCGACACCCACACCGAAACCGCTCTCGACGACACCCTGCTGCTGGTGACCTGTGAGGAGGACCGGCCGGAGTTCCGTCGTTAGATCCTGCGGCAGCGTCCCGTGCGGGTCTCCTGGCTCATCTCCGGGCCCATATCGACCTGCACGCTCGATTCCGAGGTGTAGCGCAGGGTGGTGAGATCGATCGACCGGCTGTCCCGCACCCACTGGGGCCGGTACATGCGGGTCTCCCAGCTGATCTGCCGCGGCGTGATCGTCACCGTGCTGTCATCGATGAACCGCCACCCAGTTTGGGTGGCGGTTCATTGGTGGTGACGGTGCGCGTCACCTCGCCGGTTTTCGGATCCAGCTCCTGCACCTGCTGACTACGGGGGTCGATGCGGAAGATCGTGGGTGATGCGGAGTCGAGGCTGCAGCTCAGGCGGAAGGGCTGGGTTGTCCAGCGCCAGACGCTGTCGCATCCGGCCAGCAGGGGCAGGAGCAGGGCCGCCGCAACCAGCGTGTACCGCATCGGGATCATCCGCCGAGCGCTCCAGTCTCCCTGATGATGCCCGATCACCTCCACCCTGAGGTCTTGCGGGGCCTGACCGTTGATGCGTGTGCGGTCCCAGATTCTGTGAGATCAGAAGATTCCCAGCGTCTTCTTCTTGCAGTAACCCGCCCCGATGTTCATCCATCCCGAGTCACAGGGCTTTCCGTAGGTGGGCTTCACCTCGTAGTAGATGGGTGAGTTGCAATGCTGCTTGAGGTCATTGACATACCCAAGCGGACACTGGTCATACCCCGGAAGTTTGGGGATCCGCTTCTGCGCCAGTGCTGGGTCAGGGATCAGCAGCGGAAGGGCCAGAACCGCAGCGGCCAGGAGGAGGGGTGGCTTCTGCACCTTGGACGGCAGCAACTGACCAAACGCTAAGAGGGGAGCGCCGCTGGCCTGGCAGCCGGCCCGGAGTTCTGCCGCCAGGCCTGGGCTGTGACGCCGCGATGATGGCGGCGGATGGACCCCTCCCCCTTGATCGCGCCGGCGCGACACCATTGCCATGACCGACTCAGCCCTGCCGCCGATCGCCGGCCGTGAAGCCGAACTCCTCGCCCTGATGCAGCAGGCCGGCCCCGTTTTTCTGCCGCGCACCACGCTCAAGCTGGGGCAGATCCGCTCCGGCTTCGCCTGTGCCCTGCACATGCACCAGCCGACGATTCCTGCCGGGGCCCATGGCGAGTTGATCTCCCATCTCCAGTACATGTTCGAGCACCCCGGCGAGGGCGATAACCACAACGCCGAAGCCTTTGCCCACTGCTACAAGCGCCTCGCGGAAATCCTCCCCCAGCTGATTCAGGGCGGCTGCAACCCTCGGATCATGTTGGATTATTCGGGCAATTTGCTCTGGGGCTTTGAGCAGATGGGCCGCGTCGACATTCTCGATGCCCTCAAGTTTCTCGCCTGCGATCCCAGCCTTCAGCCCCACGTGGAATGGCTCGGCACCTTCTGGAGCCATGCGGTGGCCCCCTCCACGCCCATCCCCGACCTCAAGCTGCAGATCCTGGCCTGGCAACACCATTTCTCGGCCCTCTTCGGCCCTGAGGCGTTGCAACGGGTGAAGGGATTCTCACCGCCTGAAATGGCGCTCCCCAACCACCCCGACACCCTCTATGAATTCATCAAGGCCCTGCGGGAGTGCGGCTACCGGTGGCTGCTGGTGCAGGAGCACAGCGTGGAGAACCTTGATGGCTCCAGCCTCAGCCAGGCGCAGAAATACGGCCCCAACCAACTCGTGGTGCGCAACTCCAGCGGCGAAACGGTGTCCATCACGGCCTTGATCAAAACCCAGGGCTCCGATACCAAGCTGGTGGGCCAGATGCAGCCCTGCTATGAAGCCCTGGGCCTGGGGCGGCAAGAGCTGGGGGGACGATCGATTCCTTCGCTCGTGTCGCAGATTGCCGACGGTGAAAATGGCGGCGTGATGATGAACGAATTCCCCTCTGCCTTCATCCAGGCCCATCAGAAAATTGCCGCCCAGGGGAGCGAATCGGGAACGGATTCAAGAACGGTGGCGATCAATGGCACCGAGTATCTGGAGTTGCTGGAGGCCGCCGGTGTCAGCCCAGATGATTACCCGAAAATCCAGGCGGTCCAACAACACAAGCTCTGGCAACTCACGGGCAGTCACCCCACGCCGGAATCCACCGCAGCGGCGATCGCCGCACTCCAGGCCAACGATCCCCAGTTCTCGATGGCGGGAGCGTCCTGGACCAACAACCTCAGCTGGGTGGAGGGCTACGGCAACGTGCTGGAGCCGATGAATCGCCTCAGTGCCCGTTTCCACCAGGTGTTTGACCCCCTGGTGGCGCAGGATCCCGCCATCACCAAAACCGCGCCCTATCTAGAGGCGCTGCTCCACCTGCTGCTGCTGGAAACCAGTTGCTTCCGCTATTGGGGCCAGGGCGCCTGGACCGACTACGCCAACGCGATCCACCGGCGCGGTGAGGCGGTGATCGGTTAGGTGGCGAGAATGGTTACGACCACGGCGGCCACCGCCAGGATCACGGCCGACAGCACCAGCCCGGCGGCCACATTGCCTTTGCGGATTTCGGCCCGGTAGTCGATCGGCGCCAGGCGATCAAAGAGAACGGTGCCGGCATAGATGAGCATCACGCCCACCAAGGTCCAGCCCACGGTGAACAGGAGCTGAAGGAGGGGTCGGGGCATCGGCTTCAGGTGGGAGGCGGCACCGGTCGTCGGGGGCCAGGATGGTCAGTGCGCCCGTAGGGTACCCAGAAGGAGTTCCGGGCGCCTCGAGACCCGGGCTCGGAGAGCACGATGGCACCGCCCGTCCAGCGATTCGCCGTGGTGCGCTGGCCCCTGCTGGCCGCGCTCCTTCCTCTTCTGCCCTTACTTGTGCTGCTGCTGACGCTGCTGCTGCCCCGGGAGCGGCAGATGCTTTCGCTCGTTGGCGATGGGCCCGTGGAGAGTCAGCCGTTCCATCTCCAGGACGGTTGGTTGGGCAGTCCGCGCCTTGATCTGCGGGCCGAGCTGCCGCCGAACAGCAGCCTGCTGCTGGATGTGGATCTGCTCGATGCGGCCGGCCAACCCGTGCTCCAGCTCAGCAAGGAAGGCTGGCGGGAGCTGGGCACCTGGAGCGAGGAGGGGGAGAGCGGCACCTACGACGAACAGGACGACGCGCTCACCTTGAACCTGCGGCCGCGTGTGGGCGGCTCCTACCGCTTGCGGCTGCAGAACCAGGACCTGCTGGGTGTGGCCGGAGTGCCGCTGTCTGATCCCTTGCTGATTCGCCTCAGCGTCGAGAACCACAGCGTCGATCGCCCCTTGTTGTTGATCACGGCGCTGGTGGCTGCCGTGCTGGTTGTGATGCTCTGGAGGGCGGTCTACGGCGACTGCCGCCTGCGCTTCCATCGCCGCTTCGACGAGGCGACAGGGTCTGAGCGACTGATCCTGGGGGGGCCGGGGTTGTTGCGGCTGCGGGTGGAGGCCCGCTACGAAGAGCCTTCTCATCACCCGGCCGGCACCGGTGCTCCCCCCGATGGTCTGACCCTGGAGCTGCGCCTCACCGATGCCCTCGGCAGAGCGCTGTTGCAGGAGCGCCAGCCGCTCAAGCTTCGCCACGTTGAGGGCTCTGACGACGCGTGCTGGACGGTGTCCGCCCGGTGGCACCTGCGGCTGGATGAGCCCCGCAGCGTTCGCGTTCGTGTCGAGCTGCCGCCGACGTTGGCAGGGGGTGGCCTGGAGCTGGAATGGCTGGATCTGCTCGTGGAGGATGGGGTGGTGACACCGTGGCCCATCAACGTCAGCGCCCTCGCGCCGCTGCCGACCACCCCACTCGCCAGCGCCCTGCCTGAGCCTTGATGGAACGTCAGCTGATGCTCGCCCTGGTGGTGACGGCGGTGCTGGTGGGCACGGGGTTGGCGATCACCCGCCCCCTCCTCTACCGGCTCGGACAGGACGGCCCCCCCACCGCCTCCGACTCCGGTGGCGTCAGCCATCGCGGCACCTACACGTCAGGCCGCTGGCGCCCGGCCACGCCCAGCCGCGATTGGGCTGGCTTCCAGGGCCGTGGTCCGGGCGGCGCCAAGTGAGTCAGCGAGCGTCGCTCACGCCGCTCACGCCGTTGCAGGTCCGTCTGCTCCTGGCCAGTGCGGCGATCTCCTCCATCGTTGGGCTGGTGCTGGAGCTGCTGCTGGTGACGCAGGCCAGCTACCTGGCCGGCGATGCCGCCCTGGCCACCGGGGTGGTGGTGGGCACCTTCCTGGCGGCGATGGGTCTGGGGGCCTGGTTGAGCCAGTTTGTGGCGATGGGCCCTCGGCCCCAGGGGCCGCTGCTGCGCAGCTTCGTGGTCATTGAGCTGTGCCTGAGTCCCTTCTGCCTGCTCGGCCCGCTGGCGCTTTTCTCCCTGTTCGCCGCCGATGGTCCCCTCTGGCTGGGCTTGGTGGTGCTCACCCTGCTGGTGGGTGTGCTGGGGGGCATGGAGCTGCCGATTCTGACCCGCATGCTGGAGGGACAGGAGCAGCTGCGCACCGCCCTCGCGCGGGTGCTCGCCCTCGATTATCTCGGTGCACTGGTGGGGTCCCTGGCCTTCCCCCTGCTGTTGCTGCCCTCCCTGGGGCTGCTGCCCACGGCGGCCTTGCTGGCGGTGGTGCCCTTGCTCTCCGGTGGGGCCCTGTGCTGGGGATTTCCCCAGCTGCGGCGCTGGCGCTGGCCGGTGAGCGCCCTGGTTCCCTTGGTGGGGGTGGCCGCCCTGGTGGTGGCGCCCCTGGGCGATCGCATCGAAGACCGCCTCTACGACGATCCGGTGATCGGTCGCTTGCAGACCCGCTTCCAGCGAATCGTGCTGACCCGACGGCGGGATGACCTGCGTCTCTTCCTGGACGGCAACCTGCAGTTCTCCAGTCTCGATGAATACCGCTACCACGAGGCCCTGGTGCACCCGGCGATGGCCCTCCATGGCCGGGCGCGGCGGGTGCTGCTGCTCGGGGCGGGGGATGGCCTGGCCCTTCGGGAACTGCTCCGCTGGCCCGGGGTGCAGCGGGTTGATCTGGTGGAACTGGATCCGGCGATGCTTCGGCTGGCCCGGAAGCAATCGTTCCTGCGCCAGCTGAACCGCGGCAGC
The DNA here is from genome assembly GCF_024346315.1 of Cyanobium sp. ATX 6F1. Classification (NCBI taxonomy): domain Bacteria; kingdom Bacillati; phylum Cyanobacteriota; class Cyanophyceae; order Synechococcales; family Prochlorococcaceae; genus Cyanobium; species Cyanobium sp. ATX 6F1. The sequence continues at coordinate 8,160 of NZ_JAGQCS010000011.1, read as the reverse complement.
CTCGATGATCGGCGCGTGCACATTCACATCGGCGATGCCTTCGCCCTGGTGCGAGACCTGCCCGGCCCCTACGACGTGGTCATTGCCGATTTCCCGGATCCCACCACCTCTCCCCTGGCCCGGCTCTACAGCGTGGGGTTCTACGGCCTTCTGCTCCGTCAGCTCGCGGCCGATGGTCTGGTGGTGACCCAGGCCTCGACCCCCTTCTTCACACCGAAGGTGCTGGCCTCGATTCAGGCCACCTTTGCGGTGTTGGATCTCGAGACCCTGCCCTACAGCGTCGATGTGCCCAGCTTCGGCCCCTGGGGGTTTGTGCTCGCCCACCGGCCTGGGCGGACGCTGGCCGCGGGCGCGCTGCCCTTTGAGGGCCGCTGGATCGATCGCACCCAGTTGGCCAGGCTGTTCGAGCTGCCCCGGGATCTACGGCCGGGACCCGGTCAATCGGTGCAGCCCAACCGGCTGAGCCGCCCGGTGCTGACCGACTACCAACGCCAGAGCCTCTGGCGGCCCGACTGAGCCCCGATAGCCTGAAATCTGCGCCGTTGCCTGGGTCCGCATGGCCGTTTTTCTGCTGCTGCTGTTGGTGGCGGTGGCCGCGGTCGTGCTGGTGCTGCAGCGCTCGCGGCGGCGGCTCGGAGCGCGCCCGCTGCCGCTGCGGGACCGCACCTTGTTTGATCTGCAATTGGGCGACATCGTGCAGGCCGACGCCCGCGACTGGGTGGTGGAGGACCGGCTGGTCTACGAGGAGGACGGTTTCCAATGGCTCGAGTACCTGGTCCGCGACCGCCAGGACGCGCGCTGGCTGGTGGTCTGCGAGGACGACTGGCTGGAGGTGAGCTGGCTGGAGACGGTGGACGCACACCTGCTCCAGCCCCTGCCCACCGAGCTGACCTGGCAGGGCCAGGTCTATACCCTGCGGGAGCAGGGCAAGGCCACAGTGACAGCCACAGCCCGCACGATGAACCGCCGCCCGGGCAGCTGTCGCTTCGCCGACTACGTCGGCAGCGAAGGGAGGCTGTTGGCGGCGGAGCTGTGGGGCGTTGGGGAGGACCAGGAGGTGGAGGTGAGCGCCGGTTGGCGCATTGATCCCTCCAGCCTCACGCTGCTTCCTGGGGATGGTCGCTCGGTGTACCGCTGAGCGGCCGGCGGGTCCTGGGCCCAGGGGGTGATGGTCGCGCTGATCAAGCTGTTGGGAGCGACGCGGTTGATCTGCTCTGCCCAGCATCGGGTGATCGCAGCAAGGAGTTGAGGGAGCCTGCGATCATCCATCCGCGCCCCAGGCGCGCTTCACTCCTCCGTTTCAGCCCGATGGCGGCTGGCTCCGCAGATCGCTTGGCGCCGCTGAAGCGGGCGGATCAGCCTCCAGCTTGTCCTTGCAGGTGGAGCAGAGCACATGCCCCTTCTGCCCAAGATAGAGGCGCATGGAGCGTTCGATCCGAACACCACAACCTGCACAGGCGAACAGAGGGCTCATCGGTGGCGGGACCCATCCATCAGGTGCGTTGGCCCGCCTGCTGGTCCTGGAGCGACTGCCGGTGGGCCTGTTTCGTCTCCTGGATCGCCAGGCGGCGGATCTCGAGGATCTGGCCGATCTCGCGGGCAAAGCTGGGCTGGCGATCGATCATCTGATTGACCACCGCCGCTGGGAGCTTCATCACCTCCAGGTCATTGCTGGCGGCGATGGTCACGACGCTGGGTTCACCGGAAAACAGACTCATCTCGCCGAAGAACTCACCACTTCTGAGGGCAAGTAACTCCAGCTCCTCGCCGCTTTCATCCCGGGTGGACATCACCGCCTGGCCGGCGACGATGATGTAGAGCTCATTGCCCATACGCCCCTGGCGGATCACCTTTTCGCCCGCGGCAAAATGCTGCAGGGCGATGCCTGTTGTTGAGGTGGCGGCGCTGCTCTCCTCGCGATTGATCGGAACGTAGGAGGGAATGGCCTGCAGGCTTTCGTTGAATTTCTTGGCGATGCCTTTCTGCTGGCTCGTGGGCCCGTGGTAGTTGTAGACGGTGCGGATCGGAAAAGGAATCGAGAGGTTGTTGCGCTTGGCGGCATACCAGACCCTGGTCATGAAACGTTCGCGGATCTGCTCCACATCGCCGTAATCGCGAATGAAGAACTTCACCTCATAGGACACGGCAAAGTCGGCATAGGCGAGCGTGAACACATCGGGCTCTGGATCGAGCAGAATGCCCTTGGTTTCCAGGGCCGTGCTCTTCAGCACCTGCCGGGCCAGGTTGGGCGGATCGTTGTAAGAAAAACCGATCTGAATCCGTTCGGCGTGGATCTTGTTGGGCTTGGTGAAATTACGGATGATCTCGCTGCTGATCAGCTTGTGGGGGATCACGACCATCTCCTGCTCCAGGGTCAGCAACCTCACGGCGCGCCAGTTGATGTCGATCACCTGGCCCACCACGCCGCCCACCTCCAGCCAGTCCCCCACCGTGAACGGGCGCTCGAACAGCAGCGCAATCCCTGACATCACACTGCCGAGCGTGTCCTGCAGGGCCAGGCCGATGACGATCGAACTCACCCCCAGGGCGGTGACCAGGCCAGCGAGATCGGCGTTCCAGACCGTGGCCAGCACGAAGGCGCTACCCAGCAGGATCAGAAACAGGCGCGCCAGATCGATCAGCAGCTTCGGCACCCTTGAGCGCCAGGTGTCGGCCTCGGCCTGCTCAAACAGGATCACGTTGAGCAGGGAAAGGGCGGCGTGGATCACGCAGACCCAGAACACCGTCTCGACGGCCTTGAACAGGCGGCCGCTGGGGTCGACCATCAGCAGGTGCTGCAGGAAGACCAGCAGCACCAGGATCGGCAGCAGCACATCGCGCACCAGTCGAACCGTGCTCGCAATCGCCAGACCCCGTCGCTTCAGGCGATGGATCAGTTCGCCCAGCAGGATCGTGAGCAGGGGAAAGCCGATCGCCAGGCCGATCCCCCACATCAAGAGAGGCGAGGAAGTGTTCATGGCTCGGAGAGAACCTCGCCGACCGCTGGCACGGTGCTGCTCGTCAACCGCCAGGCCTGCTGAGACTTTTGACCATTGGTTGATGCGGCGATGAGCTCGAACTGGTAGAGATCCTCGAGCCGGTGATGCACCACCTCGGAAACGAGAACGCTGCCGGATGGACACTCCTGGCTGAGGCCATGGGCCTGTTTCACCGTTACGCCCCAGATGTCATAGACGACTCGACTCTTGCCGACGATGCCGGCAATAATGTCGCCGGAGTGGATGCCGATCTGGATGCCGAGCGAGAAGCCCCGCTCGAGGTTGAAACGGCGCAGGATGCCGAGCATCTCGATGGCGAAATCGAGGGCCCGTTTGTCATGGTCGAGATAGGGCACCGAGAGGCCGCAGACCGCCAGATAGCTGTCGCCGATCGTCTTGATTTTCTCCAGCCCGAATCGTTCGGCTAGATCATCAAAGGAACCCACCAGATCGTTGAGAATCGCCACCGACTCATAGGCCGTGAGCGAAGAAGAGAGTTTGGAGAATCCCTTGAGATCGGCGAACAGCACCGCCACGTTGGTGACGTCTTCGGCGATCTGGGTTTCACCCCGTTGCAGCCGCCGTGCGATCGCCGCCGGAAAGACGCTGAACAGCAGCTGCTCATTCTCATGGTTCTTTTGATCGACCAGCGCTGTCTGAGTCTGGAGACTCTGCACGACGGCATTGAAGGATCGACCCAACTCACCGAATTCGTCCTTGGAATTCACTTCCGGGATGCTCGTGAGTTCGCCGGAAGAGACCTTGCGGGCACTCTCGATCAGTTGCTGGACAGGCTTCACGAACAGATGGGCCAGGGCCATGGCCAGGAGGGTGACCAGCAGGATCAGCAGCGTCACGGTGATCAGAATCTGACGCTGGAAGGCATGGATCGGTGCATAGGCCTCCGCCAGGTCCATCTGGGAGAGGATCACCCAGTCGAAACCCTTGATCGCCAGTGGCGCATAGGAACTCAGCACCGGCACGCCGCGATAGTCGACGACCTGCAGGGTTCCGGAGCCACCGGCGATCGCCTTGGTCACCGCTGGGCTGGTCACCGGCTGCTGCAGGATTGTGGTGTTGAACTGGCGCAGGCGTGCGATCGCGTCCTCCTTCATGCCGCGGGACTGCAACTGCGCCAGAAAGGCCTTGGGATCCTCCAGATAGAAGCGCGAGGCCGAACGCATCAGGTTGTCCTGGCCCACCAGGATCGTTTCGCCTGATTTCCCCAGTCCATCTTCTTTCCAGTCCTGGTTGCCGGTCATCACGTTGTTGATCTCGTCGACGGGCAACTGAAAGGCCAGAACGCCCACCAACTTGGAGCCGTTGTAGATCGGAGCGGCGATGAAGGAAGCGGGTGTGCCGTAGGAGGGGGCATAGGCGGCAAAGTCGACCAGCCGGGTGAAGCCCTTCTCCTTCGAGGCGATCACCTGACGCACCAACTCGGCCAGATTGCTGTCCTTGTAGGGGCCATTCTCAAGGTTGGTGGCGTAATCGGTTTCCTTGAAAACGGTGTAGACGATCTGTCCCTGGGGGTTGATCAGGAACATGTCGTAGTAGCCGAACTTGGCGACGATGTTGCGAAAGATCGGGTGATAGCGCCCATGGACCTGGGAGTAGCCGCTGCCATCCTTGGCGGCGGCGAGTTGCTGCTTTTTTCCTACGGGATTGGGATTGGCCGCAATGTAGTTGTACTGGAGGTAGCGCGTGGCCGGGTCATTGGCCAGATAGGCGGGAAGGTTCGGAGTGCCGGCATGGTATTTATCCAGCCTTGGTAGGAATTCCTTGCGGTAGTACGTCTCCAAGGCCCGGTCTGATTGGGCCGGCTCGGCAACACCTTTGAGTTGCTTGAAGGCCGCATCGAACTGCTCGACGGCAGCAACGATGGAAAGGTCTTCACTCAAGGTCTGCGTGTGATTCTGGATGTTCCGAAAATAGGATTCGATCTGATAGGCCTTTGAAGCTCGAACACTGGTGAGCTGATTGAAGACCCGATTGGTGAGATTGATCTGGCCGCTTCGATAGCCCAGGGCCGCTGAGATCAGCGTGGAAAAGCCGCTCACCAGCAGCAGCATCAGGATCAGCTTTGATTTGATGCTCAGCTGATTGGCTGAATCCCTGGAGAGGCGACGCATCCACACCAGTGGTTCATTCCATCGATCAGGCCATGGGGAGCCTAATCGCCAGATTTGAGGCTCCTGTAGTCATTGCCACCCTTCCGCCGGCCCTGGTCGCCTGCCTCCAGCCCAGACTGAGCAGGCGTTCCCGTTGCCTGTGGCCCAGGGCTTTGCTGCCTCTGCCTCCCCGCTGCCGAAGGATTGCCCCTGCGGCGGCGGGGCCTATGTTGCCTGTTGCGCGCCGTTGATCCGCGGCCAGCGGTTGACCTCAACGGCCGAGAAGTTGATGCGCTCGCGCTACAGCGCTTTCGCCCTGGCCGGCGTGGAGGCCGGGGAGATCGATCACCTGCTGCGTACCCACCCGGAACCTGGCAGCAGTGAGCGCCAGCGGCGGAGGGAGCTGCTGGAACGGTGCCTTCCAAGCCCGCTGGAGCCGCCGAGGCCGCAGCGGTGTGCTCAAGGAGCGCTACCGTTTCGGCCGCGGTGCCCAGGATGAGTGGCTCTACCAGGAGGCGCTGGCCTGAGGGGGCATGGGGGCTCCCACTGTGGAGGGACATCTCAGCGGGGAGTGACCTGGAAGGGATTCAGCAGGTTCACCCCGGTGCCGTTGAAGTCAACCGTGTTGCGGGTCACCACCGTCAGGTCATGCAGCAGGGCGATCGCCGCGATCTGTTTGTCGAGCGCATGTTCGGGATGGGGTACCCGCAACTCCCCCCACACCTGGGCGGCCTCGCCATCGAAACTGAGGATGCTGGATCCGAAGTTGACCAGCACCTCAGAGAGCCAGACCTCCAACCGTTGGGCCTGGACTTCATCGCCGCGATAGCGGATCAAGCTGATGCCTCGGCGCAGTTCGCCCACCGTGATCGAGGCCAGAAAGAGCCTTCGCTCTTCCTTTGTGCAGGTCGTGAAGAAATCCCTGACGCCGGTGTTGGAACGCGGCCCTTTGCGCGCTTCGCTGATGACGTTGGTGTCAACCAAAAACATCGTTCGGTGCGCGGTCGCTGGAGGATCGCTCGAAATCTGCATCCAGGCCTGCATCCGGCATGGCTGCGAGCAACTCCGCCAGGCTGCGCCGTGGGGGCTTTTGGAGCACGCTCGCCAAAATGGCGCGGTGCTCCGCCTCGGCGCTGCGGCCGTGGGCTCCAGCTCGCTCCTTCAAGGCCCGCACGATGGCGTCGTCAACCCCACGCACCAGTAGGTCAGCCATGGCCAGTGTTCACGTTTGATAGCAATGCTATCAAGTCCGTGGGTTCTTGCCTTGGCCCATAGGCTTCGCAACAGCTCACCGCCGGTCTTGACCTCCCCCTCCCCCTACTTCGAGCTCCAGGCCGTGGACGCCTACCTGGGCCCACGCCTTGTCTTCGAGAACCTCAACCTGCGCCTGCACCTGGGTGAGCACACCGTGGTGCTCGGCCCCAACGGGGCCGGCAAGAGCGCCCTGATCAAGCTTCTTGGTCGTGAGCTCTACCCGCTGGTCAAGCCCGGTTCGGCGCTGCGGATCTTCGGCAGCGACACCGTGAACCTCTGGGACCTGCGCGCGCGCCTCGGCCTTGTCTCCACCGATCTGCAGATCGGCTATGTCGGACGCGTGCGCGCCTTTGATGTGGTGCTCTCGGGGTTTTTCGGCTCGGTGGGGATCGGCCGCAGCCAGCAGCCCACAACCGCCCAGCGCGAGCGCGTGCGGGAGCTGATGGCCCAGCTGGCCCTCTGGGATCTGGCCGAGCGCCCGTTGGCCCAGCTCTCCGATGGTCAGAAGCGGCGCGTCCTGCTGGCCCGGGCCCTGGTGCACGATCCCGAGGTGTTGGTGCTCGATGAACCGACCAATGGCCTCGACCTGCGCTCCCGCCATCAGCTGCTGGAGATCCTGCGTGATCTGGCCCGCTCCGGCACCACCCTGCTGCTGGTGACCCACCAGATTGAGGCGATCATCCCCGAGATCAGCCGTTGCGTGCTGCTCCGCCGGGGGGCGGTGGTGGGCGATGGCCCCGCCGGGGCGCTGCTGCAGGACGGTCCCTTGAGCACGTTGTTCGACACGCCATTACAGGTTGTGTCGGCAGGGGGCTACCGCCAGGTGCTGCCGGCGGGCGAATGCAGCTCAGATGTTCAGCCGCCGTCATCATCGGAATAGCCGGACGCGCCCCATGGACCCTGCCAAGGCCCTGCATCACCGCGGCTATGCGCTCACCCTGCAGCCCCTGGAGGGCGGCTGGGACGTGCACATCGGCGATCCCGCCGGGCACGTGGCCGATGTGGATCTGCATTGTCAGCTGAACCAGGGCCCCTGGCCCAGCCCCGAGACCGCCCTGGAGGCAGCCCGCTGCTGCATCGATGCGTTGCTGGGGGAGGAAAGCTCCTACTGAGCTCTCCCGCGCTGCGCTCCCGGCGGGGCTAACAGTGGAGTAGCCACCGGTCAGGGCCATGAAGCTCCGCTTCGTTCCGATCCACGTGTTCCGGGAAACGCCGCAGGTGACGTTCTTTGATGCCAGCGTGCCCCACGCCAATGGCACCGATGTGGTGCTGCACAGCGGAGCTGCCACCTCGCCGCCCGATGACGCTGAGTTCCCGCAGTTCTATCGGCACAGTCACCAGGTGGACCACAACCTGGTGCTCAGCGGCCAGCGCCGCTTCATCCTGCTCAATCCCGAGTGGGATCAGCCCCACCATTTGGTGGAGCTGGAGCGGGCGATGGGGGCCCTGGAGATTCCGATCGGCACCCTGCACCGCTCGGTGTCGGGGCCCCAGGGGAGCGTGGTGCTCAACCAGGCCCAGCGGGATGCCGCCTTCAGCTACGCCACCGAGTTCACTCCCGTGAGCCTCCGGGAGCGGCCCGACCTCCAGCAGCTGCTGCAGGTGCCGCCCTGGATCTGGAGCTGGCGTAACGGCCACATCTGCCGCGACCACCCCGGCAGCCCCACCTCGCTAGGAGCCTGTTGCGCGTAGATCAGCGGCCGAGCTCTCCACAGACGCCCATAAATCTGCCCAGATCCCAGTGACAGCAATGGGTCTGGCCACCAGAATGGGGCATGCAGAAGCCCAAGTCCTTC